>JBEIDF010000055.1:0-19559 GCA_040383605.1 Lewinellaceae bacterium | reverse complement strand
TGGTCAGGTTTTGTGTGCTGATGCCCGTCTGGGCCGGGTTGCAGCTGCCGGCGGTGCGCAGGGTGGTATCTGCCTGGAGGAGCGCGGTGGTGGTGATGACGATGGAATCGCACCCGAATTGATTGGTCAGGTTTTGTGTGCTGATGCCCGTCTGGGCCGGGTTGCAGCTGCCGGCGGTGCGCAGGGTGGTATCTGCCTGGAGGAGCGCGGTGGTGGTGATGACGATGGAATCGCATCCGAATTGGTTGGTCAGGGTCAGTACGCTGATGCCCGTCTGGGCGGGGTCGCAGCTTCCTGCGGTGCGCAGGGTAGTGTCTGCCTGTAGGAGCGCGGTGGTGGTGATGACGACGGAATCGCACCCGAATTGGTTGGTGAGGGTCAGCACGCTGATGCCCGTCTGGGCCGGGTCGCAGCTGCCGGCGGTGCGCAGGGTGGTATCTGCCTGCAGGAGTGCGGTGGTGGTGATGACGATGGAATCGCACCCGAATTGGTTGGTGAGGTTTTGTGTGCTGATGCCGGTTTGCGCCGGATTACAGCTCCCTGCCGTCAGTCGAACCGTATCCACGATACCCGGCTCGTACAATACGGTCGTGTACACGATGGAATCGCATCCGTATTGATTTACATATAATTGAGTAAAGATACCGCTTGCATTCGGATTGCACGTTGTGGCAGTAATAAAGACATCATCTTTCGGGAGCAGCGAAACCGTGGTAATGACGGTGGAATCACAGCCATACTGATTCGTTAAATTCGCGGTAAAAACGCCAACCTCTGCCGGGTTGCAAGAGAAAGACTCCAGGGAAATCAGGTTGCTGGGCAACAAATTGGTGGTTGTAATATAAACCGTCTCGCAGGCGCCCTGAAAAGTACTGTACTGTGATACGCCGGCTTGTGCCGGGTCGCAGGTCGTTGCAAAAAAAGCGAGGGTATCCCTTGTGATAATCTGCGTAAAAGTCGCCGTTGTGGATACGCTATTCAGGCAGCGGTCTGTGGCGGTAAAGGTCACCTCAATAACCGGCTGACTAAAATCGCCGGAAAAATCATTAGACCAGGTTACCGGCCCGCAAGGATCAAAAGCTTGCGCGCCTCCTAGCGCCGTCAGCCAGGCGAAGAGCGAATCGGCGCCATTTTCCGGGCAGAGCAAAGTTTGATCCATGGCTGCCTGCAACAAGACCGGTGGGGTAGGGTCGTTGACCACAAACAAGGCGGTACGCACATTGGAGTTGAAGCAGTCGTCGCGGATTGTAAAGCTAACCGGAAAGATGCCGCAGGCGCCGGTTAGGGGTGTTAATTCATTAATTTCCCATTCGATATCCTGGTCGCAGTTATCGAAAACGATAGCGCCGCCATAATTAGCGACCCAGGTATTGAATTGTGACAGTACATTATCAGTGCAGGCGACAGTGATATTGACGGGCGGGGACAGGAATACGGGGGCTTGCGTATCTTGAACCTGAATGTTTTGTTGAATCGTGGTGACATTGTCGCAATCATCCGACACTTCCCAGGTCCGCTGCAAGTTGAAATAACAGGCCTGTGGCGTTACCGTTTCTGTAAACTGAATGGTGGGATTGTTGCTACAGTTATCCGTAACGATCAAATTGGCTGGGGCAGGTATAAAGGCGGGGCAATCCACGAGCACATTTAGCGGCGGCGGGTTGCTTACTTGCGGCGCTTGGTTATCCTGGGGACAAACCCAGATGCTAATATCGTCCAGCAGCATGCCACAGGCGGCAACGTTGCTGCTTCCGATGAACCGCAGCTCGGCAGTAGTAGCCTGCGCTGTGAATGTAAAGCATCGTTCCAGCCAAATATCGCCGCCGTTGTTCGTAGAACTCCAGGTTTGATTTAACCACGCGCCACCGGCAACGCGAATGTTGCAATTTGCGATCGGTGTGCCAGGGTTTTTTGCATACCACAGCACGATCGTATAATTGTAACCCACGACCATGCCCGTAATCGTCGTGGTAATCGTCCCATTTGTGAAACCGTTCAGGTCAATATGCTGGCTTGGGCCATTGGGGTTTCCAAAAGCAAAATTCGGCGTGTTTGGCCCCAATAGGTCAATCGAACCCGACTGCACGGTCCAGTTGTGAAAAGTTTCTCCGGCATAAAAAGTGATAAAATTATTAGCCGGCGGAAACGGGGCGCCTTCAAAATTACCGCCGGGCAGCGGCAGCTGGGTGACATTTCCGCAGCAACAGTCTGTTGATACGCAGGCAGGTTGGGCCAGGATCATGACGCTGGGTATGCAACATGTCAGTACGATAACCAATGGATAGAATACGGCGCTTTTCATCACAAATATGGGTAGTATCCGAGGATTTATCGTCAAGGCAGCAAAGGGGAAAAAGCGCTGTTGATGCCACAATAAAAATCTCAAACGTGTTTTGAAAAATTATTCGCACGAAAATATCATTTTGAACTGAATTTTCGGATATCTTAGGAAAAAGATAATTTCTTTGCAGGAAAGTTTGGCTCAAAGAACCATACCCAAACCCTCCCCACACGCCGCTTAATGATCTTATACTATGAGCATGTACATTATTCCCGCTTTTGACCTTATGGACGGCCGCCTGGTGCGCTTGCGGCAAGGCGATTTTGAGCAAAAAACAGTGTATCCCCCCGATCCGCTCGATCTTGCGCGCGACCTCGAAGCCTCCGGCATCAAACGCCTGCACGTGGTGGATTTGGATGGCGCCCGCGAAGGCCGGCCGGTGAATCTGCGTATCCTGGAGCAAATCGCCTCGCGCACCCGCCTGTCTATAGATTACGGCGGCGGATTGCGCTCGATCCCGGCGCTTCGCCAAGTCTGGGACGCCGGCGCCGATATGTTCGCCGTCGGCAGCGTGGCGGTCATGGCGCCGGATGAATTCCGGGCCTGGGTAGAAAAATTCGGGCCGGATAAATTCCTGGTCGGCGCCGATGTGCGCGACCGCAAAGTGGCGGTGCATGGCTGGCAATCGCAAACGGAAATGGATATCATGCAACTGCTGGAACGCCTGCAGCATCTCGAAATTCGCCATGTCTCCGTCACAGATATCGAGCGGGACGGCGAGATGAACGGCCCTGCGTTCGATCTGTACCGGGATATCCGCAAGCAGTTTCCCAACGTAAACCTCGTCGCCACCGGCGGCATCAGCAGCGTCGCCGATCTGGAAAACCTACAGGCACTCGGCTGCCACGGCGCCGTGGTCGGAAAGGCCTTCTTCGAAGGCGAAATTCCCCTCCAATACTTCAAAATTCACTCCAAAATCTAAATCCCCAATCCGAAATCCCCAATCCGTACTCCCCAATACAACATGAGTCGTCCCCAACTTGGGAACGACTCATGTCTATCCATCAATCAAGAAATCCCCAATTCCTAATCTTCTACCAGTACATCCTCTTCTTCCCGCGGCACATCCCGGAACGGTCTGCCGGCGGAAGTAACCTGGATACGGTCGAATTGGCGCATACCAGTACCTGCCGGGATTTTCTTGCCCACGATCACATTCTCTTTCAGGCCCATCAGCATGTCCTTCTTAGCGGCTATTGCTGCGCTGGAGAGGACTTTGGTGGTTTCCTGGAATGAGGCCGCGGAAATCCACGATTCCGTACCCAAAGACGCTTTCGTGATACCGAGCAGCATAGACACGGCGGTAGCCGGCAGGGCATCGCGGTACTCCACGAGTTTTTTATCATTGCGTTTCAGGAAGGAATTTTCTTCCCGTACGGTGCGGAGCGCCACCAGGGCGCCGGCTTTGAGTTTGGAACTTTCGCCCGGATCGGTGACAAATTTCTTATCGTAGATCCAGTCGTTGTAATCAATAAACTCGTTGCGGTCAACCGGTTCGCCTTCGAGGAAGTGGGTGTCGCCCGGATCCACGATTTCGATTCGGCGCAGCATTTGGCGAACGATCACCTCAATGTGCTTGTCGTTGATATTGATACCCTGCGAGCGGTACACCTCTTGTACGCCGTTCACCAGGTGGGAAGAGGCGGCAAAGGGGCCTTTGATCGCGAGGATGTCTTTAACAGAAATCGTACCTTCCGTGAGCGCGGTACCGGCGCGCACAAAGTCGCCATCCTGCATCAACACGTGTTTCGTGAGCGGAATCAGGTACTTCCGGCGCTGACCGTCTTTTGCTTCGATGATACATTCGCGGTTGCCGCGCTTGATGGCGCCGAAGGTGATCACGCCGTCAATTTCTGCGACGATTGCCGGGTTGGAGGGATTCCGTGCTTCAAACAGTTCTGTTACGCGCGGAAGACCACCCGTGATATCGGCGATTTTACCGAGTTTACGCGGGATCTTTACCAGTTGCTGGCCGGAGCGTACTTCAGCGCCGTCTTCCACGGCAATGTAAGCGCCAATCGGCATCGAGTAGTTTTTCAATTCCTCGCCCGTCTTCGGATCTACCACGGCGATGGTCGGGATTTTGCGCTTGTTTTTGCTTTCGATCACTACACGCTCAGCGAAGCCGGTTTGATCATCGCGCTCCATCCGGTACGTGACGCCTTCTTCGAGGTTGTTGTACCGAACCACGCCCAGGAAATCGCTGACGATCACCGCGTTGAAGGGGTCCCAAGAGCAGATCCGGTCGCCGCGTTGTACTTCCTGGCCTTCCGTGACAAACAGGAAGGCGCCATACGGGATGTAGTTATTCGAGTAGATCCGATTGGTTTTTGGATCCACGTTCCGGATTTCACCGGTACGGGATACGACTACCTTCACCGGATTACCTTCGTTGTCTGTGCCGTCCACCGTGCGGATCGAGTCGAATTCCATGCGGCCAGTGTAGCGCGCCACGAGTTCATTTTCCGTTTGGCCGATCATAGCCGTACCACCGGTGTGGAACGTGCGGAGCGTCAGCTGCGTACCGGGTTCGCCGATAGACTGTGCGGCGATGATGCCCACGGCGTCGCCGCTTTCCGTGATGCGGCCGGTCGCCAGGTTTTTACCATAGCATTTCGAGCAGACGCCGTGGCGGCTTTCGCAAGTGAGTACCGAACGGATCGCGACCACTTCGATTTCTGCTTCGTCAATAGCCTTGGCGATACCGTCGCTGATATACTCGCCGGCGGCTACCATCACCTCCTCCGTTTGCGGATGATAGACATCGTGCAGGCTGAAGCGGCCTTTGATCCGGTCGGCGAGGCGTTGAATGACTTTATCGCTTTCTTTCAGCGCCATCGTTTCGATGCCGCGCAGGGTATTGCAATCCACTTCGCGGATCACCACGTCCTGGGCTACGTCCACGAGGCGGCGCGTCAGGTAACCTGCGTCTGCCGTTTTGAGGGCGGTATCGGCCAGACCCTTGCGGGCGCCGTGCGTCGAGATAAAGTATTCTTGTACCGACAGGCCCTCCAGGAAGTTGGAGAGGATCGGGTTTTCGATAATCGCGCCGCCGGTATCGCCGGATTTACGGGGCTTTGCCATCAGTCCGCGAAGGCCGCACAGCTGTTTGATCTGCTGTTTGGAACCGCGCGCGCCGGAGTCAAGCATCATAAACACGGAGTTGAATCCCTGTTTGTGTTGGCTTAGTTCCTGCATCAGGCGGTCGGTGATGCGATTATCCGCATACGTCCACTTGTCAATGATTTGGTTATAGCGCTCGTTGTAGGTGATCAGACCCATATTGTAGTTGTCCCACACCTCGTCCACTTCGCGTTGAGCGGAATCGAGTACGGTGCGTTTCAGTTCGGGGATGATCAGGTCGCCGAGGTTAAAGGACAGACCCGCTTTGAAGGCCCATCCGAAGCCCATTTCCTTGATATTGTCGAGGAATTCTGCGGTCGTACGGAAATCCGTACGATTCAGTACATCGCCGATAATGACTTTGAGATTGCGCTTGGTGAGCAAGTCGTTGACATAAGGAACTTTCAAAGGCACCGCCTGATTGAACAGAATCCGGCCAACCGTCGTCTTCATGCGCACAATGGCCTTCGTGCCGTCCGGCTGAATTTGCCGAACGCGGCATTCGATGCTGGCGTGCAGGTCGAGTTGGCCCTCATTGTGTGCGATCACCACCTCTTCCGGAGAATAGAAGCGACGGCCTTCGCCCTTGACGGGATTATCCGGAATAGATTTCCGTTCTTTCGTCAGGTAGTACAGGCCCAATACCATGTCTTGTGAGGGCAGCGTAATCGGGGAGCCGTCCTGCGGGTTGAGCATATTATGGCTGGAGAGCATCAGAATCTGTGCTTCCAGGATAGCGGCATGGCTCAGCGGCACGTGTACGGCCATCTGGTCCCCGTCGAAGTCGGCGTTAAAAGCCGTACAAACGAGCGGGTGCAGTTGGATAGCCTTACCTTCGATCAGGCGCGGTTGGAATGCCTGGATGGAAAGGCGGTGCAGCGTTGGAGCGCGGTTGAGCATTACCGGGTGGCCGCGGAGGATATTCTCGAGGATTTCCCAGATTACCTGGTCTTTGCGATCCACGAGTTTTTTCGCGGATTTTACCGTTTTCACGATCCCGCGCTCGATGAGTTTGCGGATAATGAACGGTTTGAAGAGTTCGGCTGCCATCGCTTTGGGCAGGCCGCACTCGTGCAGTTTGAGCGTGGGGCCTACGACGATAACCGAACGGCCGGAGTAGTCCACGCGCTTACCGAGCAGGTTCTGACGGAAGCGGCCTTGCTTGCCTTTCAGGATATCAGACAGCGATTTCAGGGCGCGGCCGCCTTCTGCTTTTACAGCGTTGGATTTCCGCGAGTTGTCGAACAGCGAGTCCACGGCTTCCTGCAACATGCGTTTTTCATTGCGCAGGATCACCTCGGGCGCTTTGATTTCCAGCAAGCGCTTGAGGCGGTTGTTGCGGATAATGACGCGGCGGTACAGGTCGTTCAGATCAGAAGACGCGAAGCGGCCGCCGTCCAGGGGTACGAGCGGGCGAAGTTCCGGCGGAACCACCGGCAGGTATTGGATAACCGACCATTCCGGGCGTTGGCCTGCGCCTTCGAGGCCTGCGCGGAAAGCTTCGACCACGCGGAGGCGTTTGTTGGCGTCCGCTTTTTTCTGCTGGCTGGCTTCTGTAGCGGCCTCATGGCGCAGGTGCGACGAGAGATCGTCCAGGTTGAGCGTGCTCAACAGATGTTGGACGGCGTCGGCGCCCATTTTTGCGATAAACTTGTCTGGGTGGGTATCTTCCAGCGACTGGTTTTCTTTGGGGAGGTTATCCAGAATCTCGAGATACTCCTCCTCCGTCAGCAAATCCATTCTGGAGATACCGCTTTCGGCTTTGATGCCCGGGTTGATCACCACATAGCGTTCGTAGTAGATGATCGCCTCCAGTTTTTTGGAGGATGTGCCGAGCAGGTAGCCGATTTTATTGGGCAGGCTTTTAAAAAACCAGATATGCACCACGGGCACCACGAGCCGGATATGGCCCATGCGTTCGCGGCGCACCTTTTTTTCCGTTACTTCCACGCCGCAGCGGTCGCACACGATGCCTTTATAGCGGATGCGCTTGTATTTGCCGCAGTAGCATTCGTAGTCCTTTACAGGGCCGAAAATGCGTTCGCAGAACAAACCGTCGCGTTCGGGTTTGTAAGAACGGTAGTTGATCGTTTCCGGTTTCAGCACCTCGCCATAGCTGCGTTCCAGGATTTCATCCGGGCTCGCCAGCGCAATGGTGATGCTGTCGAAATGTTGATCGGTTTTATTGCTTTTCTTTTTGAACGGCATATCGAAGAATCAAAGTTAGGCTCAATTATTTTTTTTTCAACACATAAAATACCGAAGTAGGCGATATACGCTGAAAAACATTTTCTGCGTGGTAGGTCAGATTAAAGGTTGTCCATCGCGATAACACACTATCTAAAAGTACATACCATTTATAAGCATGCAGCGGCTTTTTGAAAAGGTGTCCGATTTTTCGTTGCAAAAAAGACGTCATCGCAAAGCAAAAACGCTCCTGAACAACTTCAAAACCCAGCTCCCGGATACGCGCTCTAAAAATTTCGATTGGTATCCCCCTTTCCCGTTTTGTAAGGCCGTATCGCGGCTTTCGCCAGTCGCCCATCGAAATGACAGGTTCGCGGATCAGCAGATACCCGCCGGGTGCAAGACAGCGGTGCAGTTCTCCTAAAACAAACGACACGTTCGGTATATGATGCAGCGTTCCAAAACAGGTAGCCAGTTGAAAGCGATTATCTTCAAAATTTATCTTACCCTCAATCGAGGGTTTCGTGTAAGTAAACGGCACGCCCTTGAGTTCGTGTTTGTGAAATTGATCCGAAGGTTCAATAACACAGACCGACTTTATCCGGTCAATCACGGGCAGGAATTCGTCGCCCAGCGCCGATCCTAATCCCAATGCGCGTTCGAATTGCAGATTCGGAGGCAAAAAACGAAATCCGTGCCAGGTATTCAGGTGCGTAAAATCGTATCCTCCTGTTTGCTCGGACAGTCCGTATTCCACCACTAAGTTTGCATAGCCCTCTTTTTCATCTTCGTACCATTGCCGGATTTCTTCGAAGGAAAAATCATCGCCATACAACTGCTTACCGGAAAAACAGACTTCCATCGTTTATTCAAATTTCACATCCAACGCCAGTCCGCGCAATTCGTGGATCAATACGTTGAACGATTCTGGTATGTTTGCATCCGGCAGGTTATCGCCTTTGACGATGGCCTCGTAGGCCTTTGCGCGGCCCTGGATATCGTCTGACTTGTAGGTCAGGAGTTCCTGCAGGATATTCGATGCGCCGTAGGCTTCCAGCGCCCATACTTCCATTTCGCCGAAGCGTTGGCCGCCAAACTGCGCTTTACCGCCGAGCGGCTGCTGGGTGATGAGCGAATACGGCCCGATGGAGCGGGCGTGCATCTTATCATCTACCATGTGGCTGAGTTTGAGCATATAGATCAGGCCCACGGTTGCTTTCTGGTGGAAGCGGTCGCCGGTTTCGCCGTCGTGCAGGAAGGTCTGTCCCAAAGACGGCAAGCCGGCTTTGTTAATCCACTCCTCAATATCGTCGGTTTTAGCGCCGTCGAAGATCGGGGTGGCAAATTTCAGTCCGAGGCGTTCGCCTGCCCAACCGAGTACCGTTTCAAAGATCTGCCCCAGGTTCATACGCGAGGGTACGCCCAGCGGGTTCAGCACGATATCCACGGGGGTGCCGTCTTCCAGGAAAGGCATATCTTCCATCCGGACGATCCGGCTGACGATCCCTTTATTTCCGTGGCGGCCGGCGAGTTTATCGCCCACTTTGAGTTTGCGTTTTTTCGCCAGATACACCTTTGCCAGTTTCAGGACGCCTGCGGGCAATTCGTCGCCGATGCTGACATTGAATTTTTCCCGTTTGTAGCGGCCCACCTCTTCATTCACCTTGATACTGTAGTTGTGCAGCAGGCGGGCGATGAGTTGGTTGGTATGGTTGTCGCTGAGCCACTTCGTGTAGTCCACCTCACCGTATTCAATCTGATCGCGGAGCACCTGGACGGTCAGTTTAGAGCCTTTCGGCACCATTTCTTCGCCGTAGATACTGCGGATACCGTTGGTGACCTGGTCTTTGACGAGCACCTGCAGTTTATCAATCAGTTCTGTTTTCAGCTTATTGAGCGCCACGGCGTGTTCGTCGTCGAGGCGATCCAGCAGTGCTTTCTCCTGTTCTTTTTGCACCTTGTCTTTTTTGGCGCGCGCGAACAGTTGTTTGTCAATTACCACGCCGTTGATACTTGGCGGCACCTTGAGGGAAGCGTCTTTCACATCGCCCGCTTTGTCGCCGAAGATGGCGCGCAGCAGTTTTTCTTCCGGCGTTGGATCCGTTTCGCCTTTCGGCGTAATTTTACCGATGAGGATATCGCCTTCTTTCGCCCATGCGCCGATACGGACGATGCCGTTTTCGTCGAGGTCTTTCGTGGCTTCCTCGCTCACGTTCGGGATATCGGCGGTGAGTTCTTCTTCGCCCAGTTTCGTATCGCGCACATCGAGTTCGAAGTGTTCGATATGGATGGAAGTGAAGATATCTTCCTGTACAACGCGTTCGCTGATCACGATCGCATCCTCAAAGTTATAGCCTTTCCAGGGCATGAAAGCCACTTTCAGGTTTTGGCCGAGTGCCAGTTCGCCATTTTCCGTTGCATAACCTTCGCAGAGGATGTCCCCTTCTTCCACCCGTTGGCCGCGGCGCACGATGGGTTTCAGGTTGATGCAGGTGCCTTGGTTGGTGCGCATAAACTTGGTGAGTTTATACACCTTTTTATTGTCTTCGAAAGACACCAGTTGGTCTTCTTCCGTACGGTCGTAGCGGATGACAATTTCATTTGCGTCCACGTATTCCACCACGCCGTTTCCTTCTGCATTGATGAGCATCCGGCTATCGCGGGCGACCTTGCCTTCCAGGCCGGTGCCGACCACCGGCGAGTGCGGGCGGATCAGCGGTACAGCCTGGCGTTGCATGTTCGATCCCATGAGCGCGCGATTCGCGTCGTCATTTTCGAGGAACGGGATCATAGAAGCCGACACGCCCACGATTTGGTTGGGCGCCACGTCAATATAATCGAGTTCTTCCGGCGACAGGATCGGGAAGTCGCCGTGTTCGCGGGCTTTTACGCGGTCATTTTGAAACGCGCCGACTTCATTGACCTGCGTATTGGCCTGACCGATTTTCATATAATCTTCCGCTTCAGCGGAGAGATACTCAGCGGAGCCTTTCATGACCACCTTGCCGTTTTCTACGCGGCGGTAGGGTGTTTCGAGGAAGCCCATTTTATTGATCTTCGCGTGCGTGCACAGCGTGGAGATCAGACCGATATTGGGGCCTTCCGGCGTTTCGATGGTGCAGAGGCGGCCGTAGTGCGAGTAGTGCACGTCGCGCACCTCAAAGCCTGCGCGTTCGCGGCTCAGACCGCCGGGGCCGAGTGCGGAAATCCTGCGTTTGTGCGTGATTTCCGACAGCGGGTTCGTTTGGTCGAGGAACTGCGACAGCTGGCTGGTTCCGAAGAACGAGTTGATCACCGAGGACAGTGTGCGGGCGTTGATGAGGTCAACGGGCGTAAAGACCTCATTATCCCGGACGTTCATGCGTTCGCGGATCGTGCGGGCCATCCGCGCGAGGCCTACGCCGAATTGGGCGAAGAGTTGTTCGCCCACTGTGCGCACGCGACGGTTCGACAAGTGGTCAATGTCGTCAATTTCCGCTTTATTGTTGATCAGGCTGACGATATAGCGCACGATCGCGATGATATCCTCCTTGGTCAGGACGAGCGTATCATCGCCGGTGGTCAGGCTGAGTTTGCGGTTAATTTTAAAGCGGCCGACATCGCCCAGGTTGTAGCGTTTATCGGAGAAAAACAGCTTTTCGATAATACCGCGGGCGGTTTCATCATCCGGGGGATCAGAGCCGCGCAATTGGCGGTAGATATACGTGACTGCTTCGAGTTCGCTCGAAGTTTGGTCTTTTTGCAGCGTATTATAAATGATCGAAAAGTCCTCTTCAATGTCATTGCGTTGGAGAATGACCGTTGTGGAGCCGCTTTCGAGGATAAATTCGATATTTTCCTCATCGAGCACGGTATCGCGCTCGAGCAGGATTTCATTCCGTTCGATCGTTACCACCTCCCCGGTATCCTCGTCCACGAAGTCTTCCGTCCAGGTTTTCAGTACCCGCGCGGCGAGTTTGCGGCCGATAGCGGCCTCCAGGTTTTCGCGCGTGCAGGCTACTTCGTCTGCAAGGTTGAACAATTCGAGGATGGCTTTGTCCGTATCGAATCCGATAGCGCGCAGGAGGGTCGTGACGGGAAACTTCTTTTTCCGGTCAATGTACGCGTACATGACCAGATTGATATCCGTGGCGAACTCCATCCAGGCCCCTTTGAAGGGAATGACGCGGGCGCTGTAGATTTTCGTGCCGTTGGGGTGATAGCTTTGTCCGAAGAACACCCCCGGCGAGCGGTGGAGTTGCGATACGATCACCCGTTCTGCGCCGTTGATAACAAACGTACCCTTCGGCGTCATGTAGGGGATATTGCCGAGGAATACGTCTTGCACGATTGTTTTAAAATCAATGTGCTCTTCGTCGTTGCAGGACAGGCGCAGTTTGGCTTTGAGCGGAACCGAATACGTCAGTCCGCGCTGCATACATTCGTCAATCGTGTAGCGCGGCGGATCAACGAAGTAATCCAGAAACTCCAGATTGAAGATATTGCGCGCGTCGGTGATCGGAAAGTTTTCTTTAAAAACTTTATACAGACCTTCTGTGGCGCGGTTTTCAGGCGTAGTTTCCAACTGGAAAAACTCCTGGAACGACTTCAATTGGATCTCTAGCAGATCCGGATAGTGGTCTGCGAGGCGGATTCGTCCAAAATTAACCCGTTCTTGAACGCCGGTTTTGGCAATTGCCCCGTTGTTTGTACCTTTATTGGCCATTTTTTGCAAAATATGCTGTTGTGCGAATTGCAGATTACATCGGCGCTTTCACCGATGCATAGACTCACTTGGAATCAATTGAACGGATTAGAAGGAAAAAAGTTGTTACAGACAGCGATAGGCTTAACACGCGTCCTGTACCAGGAGCGTGTTAAGCCTAAAAATGCTTATCGCTGAAGTAAGTAGTAACCGGGCATAGTATGCAGAGATCATAACATTGTTGTCAATATCGGGCTGTTTGCCCTTGCATCCGGCGTGTTGGCGCCGAAAACATTGCAACAAGTTTATTTGACCTCTACCACGGCGCCAGCTGCTTCCAGTGCAGTTTTGATAGAATCGGCTTCTGCCTTTCCTACGCCGCTTTTCAGCGGGCTCGGTGCGCCATCCACAAGGTCTTTGGCTTCTTTCAAGCCCAGGCCGAGGAGATTTTTTACTTCTTTCACGACATTCAGTTTGTTAGCGCCTGCATCTTTCAGGATGAGGTCGAACTCCGTTTTTTCAACCGGGGCTGCGTCGCCGCCGCCTGCTGCCGGGGCTGCTGCTACCGCTACTGCTGCAGCGGCGGGCTCGATACCATATTCATCTTTGAGGATAGAAGCCAGTTCGTTTGCTTCTTTGATCGTGAGATTGACCAGTTGCTCGGCCATCGCTTTCAAGTCTGCCATTTCGATGTAAATTTAAATAGATTTGCTAAAAATTGTGTGGATTGGTTTAAAGCGGTTTAGATTGGAGAAGTGAACACGTTTTATAGTGCGTACTTGGAAGCCATACTTAGTCGCGCTCTTCGAGCGTTTTGAGGATACCGGCGATTTTGGAGCCGGTGGCGGTGAGTTGGCTGGCAATCCGGCTGGCCGGAGACTGCAGCAGGCCGATGATTTCGCCCACCATTTCCTCTTTGCTCTTGAGTGCATTGAGTGCGTCGAGTTGATCGTCGCCGACAAAAACAGAAGAATCAATATACGCCGCCTTGAGCAGGGGGTGTGTATCCCCTTTGCGGAATTCCTTCAGAATTTGCGCGGGCGTTTTCGGGCTGACGGAGATCATCAGGGTCGTAGGGCCTTCCAGGCTGGAGAACAGCGCTTTATAGCCTTTTTCTTCCGGTGCGCTCTCCAGCGCCTTTCTTACCAGGGTGTTTTTTACCACTTTCACCGTCACGCCTTTTTCAAAGCACATCCGGCGGAATTTATTGATCTTGGCAACCGTCATCGTGGACGAGTCAGCGAGGTAAAAGAACGGGCTGTTGCCCAACTCTTCGCGCAACTCGTCAATCACAGCGGTTTTTTCTTCTCTGGTCATTTTTATGTACTGATTTGAGAATGAGACAATTGAGTGAATAAACGCTGCGGGCGTCCGTTTAAACTTTGACAGATTTCGGATCAACCGCGATACCGGGGCTCATTGTGCTGGCCACCGAGATGGACTTCATATAGATCCCTTTTGCGGAAGAGGGCTTCATCCGGACGAGCGTCGCGATCAGTTCGTGCGCATTCTCCGTCAGTTGCTCGGGCGAGAAAGATACGCGGCCGATCGAGGCGTGAATGATACCGAACTTATCTACGCGGAAAGCGATCTTGCCTTTTTTCACCTCCTGAACAGCGGAAGCGATGTCGTTCGTCACGGTTCCGGTTTTCGGGTTCGGCATCAGGCCGCGGGGGCCCAGGACGCGCGCGACCTTACCGAGTTGCGCCATGACATTCGGCGTGGCGATGATCACATCCACATCCATCCAGCCTTCCGAGACCTTTTGGATGTACTGATCCAGACCGGCAAAATCAGCGCCGGCGGCCATCGCCTCGGCTTCTTTGTCCGGGGTGCAAAAAACCAGCACGCGCTTGGTTTTACCCGTACCGTGCGGAAGGCTTACCGTGCCGCGCAGCGCCTGATCGGCTTTACGCGGGTCAACGCCCAGGCGAACGTGGACATCAACAGAAGCGTTGAACTTGGTGGTGTTGACCTGCTTGACGAGGCCCATGGCGTCCGTCAGGCTGTACAGTTTGTTCTTGTCCACCTTGGAATCAACGGCTTTGCGTTTTTTTGTTAATTGTGCCATTGAAATAAATGTTTAAGGTATTTGCGTTTCGGTTGGGCGAAACTCCCTTGAAATCAGGCGTAGCGGAACCCGCGCGGCCTGTTTAATTTTCCCACGGCGGTGTGCCGGTGACCGTCAGTCCCATGCTTCGCGCAGTGCCCGCTACCATTTTCATGGCCGAGTCAATCGTAAAGCAGTTCAGGTCGGGCATTTTGTTTTCAGCGATTGCGCGCACCTGTTCCCAGGTTACTGTGCCGACTTTTTTGCGATTGGGTTCCGGCGAGCCTTTACCAGGCGCGAGTTTGGACGCTTCGAACAATTGGATGGCTGCCGGCGGCGTCTTGATTACAAAGTCAAACGTTTTGTCTTTGTACACCGAGATAATCACCGGAAGAATCTTACCGATTTGCTCTTGCGTTTGCGCGTTAAAACGCTTGCAGAACTCCATGATATTGACGCCCTTCGAGCCCAGTGCCGGGCCGATTGGCGGTGCTGGATTGGCTTGACCGCCTTTCACTTGCAACTTGATATAAATATCTACCTCTTTTGCCATTGGTCGGATACTTTCTGTTCTTAAAATGGTATGTTATCAAAAACAGCGCCTGCGTTGTAGGGATGGAAGCGTGTCCGGGAGAACGGACATCTGGCAACGCGTTTAGCTGATTTTTTCTACTTGCATAAAATTAAGTTCTACTTCCGTGCCGCGGCCGAAGATCTTAACGATTACTTTCAGTTTCTTTTTTTCTTCATTGACTTCCTGGATGTCACCCACAAAGTCGGTGAAAGGGCCGTCAATAATTTTCACGGTTTCGCCGACGAGGAAGGGTTCCACCATGGTTTCGCCCGCTTCCGCGCTCTCGTCCACCTTACCCAGCAGGCGATTGGCTTCGACTTGCGTCATTGGCAGGGGCGTTTCCTTGCCGAGGAAGTGGATGACATTAGGGATGTCGCTGATCATTTTCGCGACGTCGCCGTTGAGTTTGTTTTCGGTGGCTTCGATCAGGATATATCCGGGGAGCAGGTTTCGTTCCTGGATCACCTTCTTTCCGTTGCGAATTTTATATACTTTTTCGGTAGGTACGATCACCTGAAAAATAAATAATTTCCAGTTAGAGCGCTCGACCTCGAAGTCTATCCGTTCCTTAATTTTTTTCTCCTTACCGCTAATCACGCGCAGAGAATACCACTTGCGATTCGCGCCGGCCTGTTCTGCGGTTTGTTCTTTTTCGTTGTGTGTCATGTTTCCGGTAGGAATTTGGCGGATTCTTTAGTTAGAATACGCCATAAATAGACTTGAATACCACGCTGCTCAGTACATCCATGAGGAAGATGACCAGCGCCAATATTCCGGAGGTAACCAGCACCACGAGCGTACTTTCCTGCAACTGTTGCATCGTTGGCCAGGACACGTGCTGCATGAGTTCCTGATAACTTTCTTTAAGATAGAGCGTAAACTTGTCCATTGCGGGATACTTTGTAGCGCCGTGGATGCAGCGGCGCTTTGCGTTGGAAATGCCTTGTTGTTCTGACAAAAAATTCGCTGTCGCACAAAAGCGAGACAACGAAGGGGTTTTGTACAGGATAAAATACAGATTTGAAACCTATATTGCAGGGGCAGCAGGGCTCGAACCCGCAACCTGCGGTTTTGGAGACCGCCACTCTACCAATTGAGCTATGCCCCTATAAAAAAGCGGTCGGGCTTTCGGGTTGTCCGATTATTAGGTATTTACTAACAATCCGACAACCCGAGCGCCCGGCAGCCTGTAGTAATTAGTCAATGATTTTCGTAACCTGACCGGCGCCTACCGTACGGCCGCCTTCGCGGATAGCGAAGCGGAGACCAACCTCCATAGCGATCGTACTCAGCAGTTCGACTTCAAACTCGATATTATCACCGGGCATTACCATCTCCACATTTTTGGGGAGTGCCACCACACCAGTTACGTCCGTGGTACGGAAGTAGAATTGCGGGCGGTAATTGTTGAAGAACGGCGTGTGACGGCCGCCTTCTTCTTTGGACAGTACGTACACCGAGCACATGAACTTCTTGTGCGGCTTTACGCTGCCGGGTTTGCAGATAACCATACCGCGGCGGATTTGCTCTTTGTCAATACCGCGCAGCAGCAGACCGGCGTTGTCGCCCGCTTCACCGCGGTCGAGCAGTTTGCGGAACATTTCCACACCCGTTACCGTAGAGGTCATAGGCTTTTCGTCTGCTTTCATCATACCGATGATTTCCACCGGCTCACTCACGTTGATAACACCGCGCTCGATACGACCGGTTGCTACCGTGCCGCGACCCGTGATCGTGAACACGTCTTCTACCGGCATCAGGAAGGGCTTATCCACTTCGCGTACCGGCTCCGGAATATCCGTGTCGCAGGCATTCATGAGTTCGTCGATCTTCGCCGTCCACTTCGGATCGCCTTCGAGCGCCTTCAGGGCAGAGCCTTGGATTACGCTGGAGTTGTCGCCGTCGAACTTGTACTGGTCGAGCAGTTCGCGCACCTCCATTTCGACCAGCTCGAGCATCTCGGGGTCGTCCACCAGGTCCACTTTGTTCATGAATACGACAATTTTGGGTACGCCTACCTGGCGGGCCAGCAGGATGTGCTCGCGCGTTTGCGGCATCGGGCCGTCGGTTGCAGCCACTACCAGGATTGCACCGTCCATTTGGGCGGCGCCCGTGATCATGTTCTTCACATAGTCAGCGTGGCCCGGGCAGTCTACGTGCGCATAGTGGCGTTTCTCAGTCTCATATTCCACGTGCGCGGTGTTGATTGTGATACCGCGCTCTTTTTCTTCGGGAGCGGCGTCAATCGAAGCGTAGTCCGTCTTCTTGGCTAAACCTTTATTGGCCAAAACATACGTGATGGCCGCCGTCAAGGTCGTCTTACCGTGGTCTACGTGGCCGATCGTACCAATATTGACGTGCGGCTTTGTGCGGACAAATGTCTCTTTTGCCATTGGTTAGTCTAAATTTAATGTATGCGTTAAGTTTGAATTCCTAAATTAATGATTTCTGAAGTTTCTGGAGCCGTTGATGAGAATTGAACTCACGACCTCTTCCTTACCAAGGAAGTGCTCTACCCCTGAGCTACAACGGCGAATTTCGAGCGGCGGACGAGATTCGAACTCGCGACTTTCAGCTTGGAAGGCTGACGCTCTACCAACTGAGCTACCACCGCAAAAACCGTCAAGGGTGGGGGTGGTAGGATTCGAACCTACTCAGCAGTGAAGCACCAGATTTACAGTCTGGCCCGGCTCGCCATCTCCGGAGCACCCCCTTGTCAACTGGAGAATGGGGATTTTGGATTGCGGATCGGGACATAAATCCACAATCCCAAATCCAAATTCCGCAATTCCTCTGAGCCAGTGAAGGGACTCGAACCCCCGACCAGCTGATTACAAATCAGCTGCTCTACCAACTGAGCTACACTGGCGGATTGTATTCCCCTTCACGGGTAAAATCACTCAAACAACTTTGTTTTTCACAAAAAGTTATACCCCTTTTTGAAAAGCGAGTGCAAAGGTAAGAGGTTTAGGTGAAACAGAAAAGCTATTTTTTTATTTTTTATAAAAAAGTCGAGGCGTTTTTTGCGCCCGCGCGGTCTGACGGGTTTTGCTGCGCTGCGGGGCGTCGGTTGCGCTGAAATTTGCTACCTTTGTCCCGATTGTACCATGCTCAATTATCTCCTTTCCCACACTACGCCCGTTCAGCCCGTTCTCCAGGAACTGGAACGCGCCACCCACCTGCGCACGCTCAGCCCGCAAATGCTGGCCGGGCCGTACCAGGGCATGCTGCTCCAACTGTTCAGCCACATGATCCGGCCGCAACGAATACTGGAAATCGGCGCCTTCACCGGCTACGGCGCCATCTGCCTGGCGCAAGGCCTGGCGCCGGACGGGCGGCTGCACACCGTGGAGGTGGACGACGAGGTGCTGGTCATCGCCCGGGAATTCATTCACAAGGCCGGACTGGCAGACCGGATCACGCTCCACCACGGCGATGCAGCCCTAATCGTCCCCCAATTACAGGAAACGTTCGACCTGGTGTATCTCGACGCCGGCAAACTGAACTATATACACCATTATAATATGGTGTTGCCCATGCTCCGCCCCGGCGGTTTTCTGCTGGCCGATAACGTGCTCTGGGACGGCAAGGTGCTGCACGACGCCAAAGACGCTACCGCCCAACTCCTGCGCGAATTCAACGACCTGGTGCAGGCGGATGAACGCGTGGAGAATTTGTTGCTGCCGCTGCGGGACGGGATGATGGTGGTAAGGCGGGTATAGAGGCGATGCAGGATTTTCTGCAAAGGCAATAATTCGCTATTTTGGACACGGCGAGAAACCCAGGACATGCTCTCTTATGGTTCCGTAAATTTCATATTAAAAATCTCTTCCGTTTTGACAATACGATTAAATCCACACTTCTCAAGTCCGGCCAAAAGTTTTTTGTCGCCCGTCCATAGTTTCGCGTCCAAGTATTCAGCTAACACCACAAATGCAATGTCATCCATATCGGTATCTCGAACTAATGGGATGGCGGCGTGCCAAAATTCATAAGGTACCTGTTCTTCAGAAATGAAATTTATACACCTAAAATCTCATCCCGAATATCCTCAAAAGTTGCGTCATCAATAAATTTGGACACTTCGATAATCTTATTTCGGTGTCTTTTAATTTCTTCCTTGAGTAAGTTCGGAGAAAAAAACTCGAATTGCCGATGTTGCTGGCCGTAAATAATTGCCTGTCCGATCGTGGCTGACGGATTCAATATAGCGCTAAAGACAATGTTGGTATCCACAACGATCTTCATGATTGTCTCAAAAATCGGTGTTTGTTTTCTTCCCACCATTGCTTGTTGACATCGCGAGCCAACTGATCAATTTCCTCTTGTGAGGCCTTGCTTTTTGCGATGTTTTCTTTGTACTTGATGAACCGAATCATCAGTTCCAAATCTTCCCAGTCAATATTTGCAGGAAGTCTGATAATCACTTCATTCGCTGTTCTTTCTAAAATCATACGTTAGAGCATGTCTAAATTTATATTCTTTGCTAATATGAAAAGGATTTTTTAGCCAGACAAGGCGCTTTTTGCAGACGTAATGGGACTAATTACGGCGAAAAAAAGGAACGAAGTATGGCTAAAAAAGACTTTCATATTAGCGA
>JBEIDF010000054.1:0-19639 GCA_040383605.1 Lewinellaceae bacterium | reverse complement strand
GGTTTGGAACCTCGCCGACGTTTCGGCAGCGGACTGTTCGAAACTCCCCGAAAGCGTATTCCAGAAGAAGCAGGGTTACGAGATAACGTCGGCGAGGTTTGGAACCTCGCCGACGTTCGGCAGCGTCCTGTTCGCAACTCCCCGAAAGCGTATTCCAGAAGAAGCAGGGTTACGAGATAACGTCGGCGAGGTTTGGAACCTCGCCGACGTTTCGGCAGCGGCCTGTTCGAAACTTCCCCGAAAGCGTATTCCAGAAGAAGCAGGGTTACGAGATAACGTCGGCGAGGTTTGGAACCTCGCCGACGTTCGGCAGCGGCCTGTTTGAAACTCCCCGAAGGCGTATTCCAGAAGAAGCAGGGTTACGAGATATCGTCGGGGAGGTTTGGAACCTCGCCGACGTTCGGCAGCGTCCTGTTCGAAACTCTGAAGGCGTATTGCAGTAGAAGAAGGGTTAAGACATAACGTCGGCGAGGTTTGGAACCTCGCTGACGTTCGGCAGCGTCCCGGCACATGGGATATTTCGGATATTAGGACGCTGGGAAAGACGCGAGGCATCGCGTCTCTACACCCCGAATTTCCCAAAAATGCAGATAGGCTGCATTTTAAAATTTCTAAAATCTATATTTCCCAAAATATCTGCCTTTTTCGGCATCAAAATTGCTGCCGTTTATTGGTGATCTCAGCTAGGCAGTCTATCATTTTGGCGCTTTTTAATATTTTACCGAACCTCCAGCCGACATGGATCGTAACCCAATACTAAATGCCCCGTATCTCGAACCCCGATGGCACTACGCCACCGACCGGCCTGCACGAACGACCAATTGACTTACCGCTGCCCGGCGTGTACCTCATCGAGATGCAGACTCCCGGTAGGGTAGGGCGCGTGCGCGTGGTGTCGGCGGGGCGGTTGTAGAGACGCGATGCCTCGCGTCTCTACGCCCCAACGCCCCGCGTCTGTATCATCGTCGGCGTCCCGGCGCACGGGATATTCCGTGTGCCGTGACGCTGGGTAGAGACGCGATGCATCGCGTCTCTACGCCCCAACGCCCCGCGTCTGTATCATCGTCGGCGTCCCGGCGCACGATATATTCCGTGTGCCGGGACGCTGGGTAGAGACGCGATGCATCGCGTCTCTACAACCCAACGCCCCGCGTCTCTACGCCCCAACGCATCTATCATCCTGTAACCCCCTGATTTATCAGGGGGCGTCTCACCAGGGCGCCTCCCCTTGATTAATAAGACCCACACCCATCCAACGCAATCCACGTCATGAAAAAAACAATCGTACTCGCCCTCCTGCTCGCTCTATGCAGTTATCAGATCAAAGCGCAGGCTTTTGATCCGGTATTAGCCGCCAAATTGCAGAACACCCTGGAAAATATGGCGTCGGCCAACAATTTAAAGGGGATTTCCGCCTGCGTGCTGTACCCGGGCGTGGGTACCTGGAAAGGGGTGACCGGCCTGTCGCACGCGGGCGCGCCGATTACGTCGGATATGGAATTCGGGATCGCAAGCAATACGAAGTTATTCACCGGCGTGCTGCTGCTGAAATTGGCAGAAAACAACCTGCTCCACCTGGATGATCCGATTTCCGACTACCTGCCCGCTTTCAACAATGTAAATCCCGCCATCACGATCCGCCAACTGCTCAACCACACGAGTGGATTAGCCGACATCACCAGCGTACCCGGGTATCCGGATTCGGTACTCGCAAACCCCAATCGCATTTTTTCGCCCGCTGAGGTCATCACGTGGATCGGCCCGCCGCTGTTTGCAGCCGGAGCCGGCTGGAGCTACTGCAATACCAATTATGTACTCGCAGGCATGATCGCAGAAAGCGCAACCGGCCGATTGTATGGCCAACTCTTGCGGGACAGCATCCTCGCCCCGCTGCAACTCGACAGTACTTTTCTGGATGTGTACGACAGCATCCCCTATGCCGTAGCGCACCCCTGGCAGGGTGGAATAGACAATTCCGCAATCCCGCGCAAGGCGCTCAACAGCGCGGCTTGGGCAGCAGGCGGCATGTACGCTACTTCCGGTGAAATGGCGCAGTGGTACCAGGCGCTGATGGGCGGACAAGTGATCCACGCCGCATCGCTGAGCGAGATGACCACGTTCGTCGGATCAGGAAATTATGGAATCGGACTGTACGAAACCCAGGTGCTCGGCCGCACGGTCTGGCAACACGGCGGTACGATCTGGGGGGGCTACAATTCGTCTATGATGTACGATACCGCCACGGGCATCGTCCTCTGTGTGCTGATTAATCAGAATCCCGCACAGGCGTTTCCCGTGGCCAGACAACTACTTTCGACTATCATAAATAATCCGGTCGGTACGCTGGAACCCGACTCCGGTGAAGCGCCGATTTCGATTCATCCGAATCCGGCACAGGACTGGGTGCAGGTTGATCTGCCCGGGCAGCGCGTCCAGCGCGTGCAAGTATTCAGTCCAACCGGCACGCTGGTACACGAATCCGAGGACGTTCGTTTTTCTGTTTCGAATTTTCCGCCCGGACTGTACCAGGTTTTTGTGCAAACTGAAAAAAAAGGGTATAAGGGGAAATTTCTAAAAAATTAGGAATCGTTGCGCGAATTGGCCCGAAAGCAAAACCAGTATTCTGGTTTTTTAAAATCATTTTTGCAGCCAAAAGTGAATAATTTTATTAAATTTTGGCTGCAAATAATTGATTTTAAAGCCAGATTTGGTATTTTTGCTAAAATTTTGGCTGATGATGTATGAAAACCACGCCATAACTGGTAGAAAAAAGGAAATCCGGCAGTTACAGGAACTGCTCGAAAGTCCGCGCTCGGAATTTTTAGCCGTCTATGGTCGGCGGCGCGTTGGCAAAACCTTTTTGCTGCGGGAATTTTTCGGTTACCAGTTCGATTTTCAAATATCCGGTCTGGCGAATGCGACGACAAAGCAGCAGCTATTCAACTTTCACACGGCACTTTCGAGGCAATCGGCGCTGTATTTTGAAAAACAGCCGGAAAATTGGCTGCAGGCCTTTCAGCGGCTGATTGACCACTTGGAAAGTCTCCCGAAAGTGGAAAAACGGACTGTCTTTTTTGATGAAATGCCCTGGTTTGATACCAAAGGATCGGATTTTGTGATGGGGCTTGAACATTTCTGGAATAGTTGGGCAAGCAATCGAAAAGACGTTTTGCTGATCGCCTGCGGCTCCGCAGCTTCGTGGATGATGAATGATTTGATCAACAACGCCGGCGGACTGCACAATCGGGTTACGCAAAAGATGAAAATTAATCCGTTTTGCCTGCAGGAAGTAGCGGAATTTCTACAAAAAAAACAATGCGTGCTGGATCGGTATCAAATTGCGCAGCTCTATATGGCCTTGGGCGGCATACCCTATTATTTAGACGCCGTAAGGCCGGAATTATCGGCCACGCAAAATATCCAGTTGCTGTTTTTTGAGAAAACGGGGTTCTTGCGAAATGAATTTTTCAACCTTTACCGCTCGCTGTTTAAAAAACACGAGGTGTACGAAAAAATAGCCGCCGTGTTAGCCACGCGTATGTATGGCTTGCAGCGGTCGGAGATTGTAAAATTATCTGGTATTGCTTCCGGCGGTACGCTCAGCAGGGTGCTCAATGATTTGGAAGAGAGCGGGTTTATTACTTCCTACATCGCCTTGGATGAGAAAAACAAAAACACCGTTTATCGCCTTTCTGATTACTACACCGCCTTCTATTTCAAATTTATAAAAGACAGTCCCTACAAAGGGGCAGGGGTCTGGCTCAACCTCCTGGACAGTCCGGGTTATCGCGCGTGGTCGGGGCTCCTGTTCGAGCAAATCTGCCTGGATCATATCCCGCAGATAAAACAGGCGCTGGGTATCTCTGGCGTGCATTCCAAAGAAGTGGCTTGGCGGGGTGGCACGGATGGGCGCAGCGCACAGATAGATTTGCTCATTGATCGCCGAGATCAAGTGATTAATCTTTGTGAGGCCAAATTCTCGCTCAATAAGTTTGAAATTGATAAAGACTACGCCGAGAAATTGCGCGAAAAAATCAGTATCTTCAAGGCCGCAAGCGGAACCCGGAAAGCGGTGTTTTTAACGATCATAAGCACCTTTGGCGTCGAACCCAATAAGCATGCCGCCGCGCTGGTACAAAATTCGGTGGTGCTGGATGATTTGTTTGCAGCAGTGAACTAACCGAATTTAGACATACGCTTACCCCCAAGCCCCGGGCCTATCCGTTTTCAATCGCGTCCAGCAGCCGATTGAGTTCCGCGTCGCTTTCAAACTTTAGCACGATCTGGCCTTTGCCTTTCGGATCGCGTTTCAGCACGGCTTTCGCGCCGAAGAAGGCGCTGAATTGATCCTGGATCTGGCGCAGATTTTCGGGCAGGCGGGTATCCGGCTTCGTTTTCTTGCCGTTTCGTTCCTCTTGATAGCGGGCGATGAGCGATTCCACGGCGCGTACGGAGAGGTCGTTTTGCAGAATTTGGCTGAGCAGCGAGAGTTGGAACGAGATATCGTTGACGGCGGCCAGGGCGCGAGCGTGGCCCATGGTGATTTTGCGCTCCTTGATCGCCAGTTGCACGTCCACCGGCAGTTTAAGCAGGCGCAAGTAATTGGTGATGGTGCTGCGTTGCTTTCCGACCCGGTCGGAGAGATTTTCGTGGGTCAGGCTGCACTCGTCAATCAGGCGCTGGTAGGAGATGGCGATTTCCACCGCATTGAGGTCTTCGCGCTGGATATTTTCGATCAGCGCCATTTCCAGCATCTGCTGGTCGTCCGCCAGGCGGATATAGGCCGGTATTTCCGTCAGGCCCGCTATTTGGCTGGCCCGGAAACGCCGTTCGCCGGAGATGAGTTGGTAGGCTTTGTCGTGGAGGCGCCGCACCGTCACCGGCTGAATCAGCCCGTGCACGCGGATACTGGCGGCCAGTTCGTCCAAGGCTGCCTGGTCGAATTCCGTACGCGGTTGGTACGGGTTCGTTTCGATCTGCGCAATGGGCAGCATCGCGACATTGCCGGTAAACTCCCGCACCACCTCTTGAGGATTATCCTGCACCGCTTTGTCCAGTTGTTCCGGATTTGCCAGCAGGGCCCTGATCCCCTTACCAAATTCACCTTTTTTTATAGTCTTTGACATAAATAACTCAATCTCATAAATAATTAAATCCCCAATCCGAAATCCCCAATCCCCAATTCATTCTAATTTCTTCTCAAAAACTCCTCCGCCAGGTTAAAAAAGTTCGTCGCGCCCTTGCTGCTCACATCGTACAGCGCCACGGGCATGTGTTGCATGGGCGCTTCGGCCACACGGGCATTGCGGTGGATGATGGTTTCGAAGACATAGTCGGTGCTGGAATTGCGCACCTCCTCTACGATGGCGTTGGCCAGGCGGAGGCGGCTATCGTACATGGAGATCAGCAGCCCTTCCACCTGCAGTTTCGGGTTGTAGCCCTGTTTTACCAAATTGACGGTATTTTTCAATTTGGAGAGGCCTTCAAACGAGAACATTTCGCATTGCACCGGAATCAGCACCGTATCGGCGGCTACCAGGGCGTTGACCGTAATCAGGCCGAGCGAGGGCAGGCAGTCAATGAATATGAAATCGTAATCCTGGCGGACTTTGTCAATAATGCCGCGCAGGAGAAACTCGCGGTTTTCCTTGCTCACCAATTCCACGTCTGCGCCGACCAGGTTGATGCTGGAGGGCAGGAGCCACAGATTGGGCGTTTCGGTGTCAATGATGGCGTCGCGCGGATCTACGCCGTCCACCAGGCAATCATACAGCCCGATTGTTTCTTCGGAGGTCACCTGGCCTACGCCCGAGGAGGCGTTTGCCTGCGGATCGGCGTCTATCAACAACACCTTTTTCTCCAGAATAGCCAGCGAAGCGGCGAGATTGATCGCAGTGGTTGTTTTGCCTACGCCGCCTTTTTGATTGGCGATGGTGATGACCTTACCCATGTTGTGCAGCATGTTGAAAAATTGATTGGTGGATAACTTTGTTTTTTCTGTTTTCGCTTAGGTATTCTGCGGCAATTTTTCTGTTTCGATCCGGCCCGGCAGCCTGCGTTTGGAACGTTTGCGATGCAGCGCCGATCTTCGCAAATCGGCTTTTTGCGGGGGGAAGTTCCCTGCTCGCGTTCCAATCGGCCATCCGTGCTTTGAAACACAAAGATAGGAGGACATTGTTAAAATGGAGACGCGGATTGTTTTAATTTATCCACCGTTTGTTGTAAAAGGCTGTTAAAAACCTGTTAGTTTGTGTGGATAAGTTGTTGGTAAGCGTGTAATAAGTCCCGGGCGACGGTTTGATTGTCGTAATTTTTTTCAAAAAAAACGCGCGCCTGTCGGCCTATTGTTTTCAGGTTGTCCGGGTGTGCATAGCAATATTCCACCGCCCGGGCAAAAGCGGCCGGCGTGTCGGCGATGAGCGCCTCGGCGCCGTGGGTTGCCGGGATACCTTCTAATCCGAGGGCGGTGGACAGCACCACGCGGCTCAGGGCCATGCCTTCGAGGATTTTGGCGCGCATGCCGCCGCCCGACTGCAGGGGCACGACCAGGATCGTGTGCTGCCTCAAAAAGTCGGCGGCGTCGGGCGTTTCGCCGTGCATAAATACGTTTCGCAACCCCAGGCGTCGGAGGCGTTCGGGCATATTTCGGCCGGCGACGTGCAGTTGCAAATCGGGGAACTGCGGGTGGAGTATCGGTTTCCAGACCGATTCGAGGAACCACTCGAGGCCTTCGAGGTTCGGCATCCAATCGAGCGATCCGATAAACGCCATGGAGAGCGGCTGGTCGTAGCTGTGCAGATCGGGCGCGTACGCGTCGGCGTCCAGGCCGATAGGTGCGATGACGGCCGGTTTGGTGAGGCCAAGTTCGCGAAAAATCTGCACATCGCGCGCGGTGATGCCCACCACGAGGTCGTACTGATTTAGTCGGCTGATTTCGTAGGCACGCAGGCGCGGGGTAATCCGATCCAAGTACCATTTTTTCAAAAAATGACTATTGGCAGCCATTCGCTCCCAGATTTCGTGCTCCACATTGTGTGCCCGGAGGACTACCGCCGCATTCGAGTGCCGGCGGATAACCGGCAGGTACGGCGCCAGGTAGAGCGTTTCGAGTTGAATGACGTCGAATTGCCGAGTCTGCAAGATTTCCAGGAGTTTGGCCTCAAACGCGGCATCCTCAAAGCGTTCGATATGGTAGGAGCGGTTCGAGCAGAGGTTCAGCAGCGCGCGCAGGGGTTTGATGCGGTTGTCCAGCGGGGTGGTGTAGATGGCCTCATAGTGCCTAAGCTGCAATTTGGCTTGTTCGACATCCACCCAGTGCTTGCGGGTATTCATGGCCAGCAGGGTCACCGTGCAGCCCAATTCCGCCATCGCCCGCGAAAGATAGGTTACGGCGAGACTTTCGCCGTCTTTGAGCGGGTAAGGAAATTTTTTACAGAGCTGAAGGATGCGCATGGTGTCGTATTTTTCGCAACTTTGCCACATGGTTCTCAAGGCAAGCAACATACAAAAATCATTCGGCCGGCTGCCGATCCTGAAGGGCGTCCAACTGGAGGTCGCCCGCGGAGAGATCGTCAGCATCGTCGGAAAATCCGGGGCGGGCAAAAGTACGCTATTACACATTATCGGAACCCTCGACAATGCAGATACCGGTGAAATTCATATCAACGATACGGATATCCGCCGGCTCAACAACCGCCAACTGGCCGCTTTCCGAAACCGGCACATCGGTTTTGTTTTTCAATTCCACCACCTGCTGCCCGAATTTACCGCGCTGGAAAATGTCTGCATGCCCGGGTATATCGGAAATTCCGACGCCGCATCGCTGGAAAAACGCGCGCGCGAATTGCTGGATTATCTCGGGCTTTCGCAACGGATTCAACACAAACCGCCGGAATTGAGCGGCGGAGAACAGCAGCGCGTGGCCGTGGCGCGCGCCCTCATCAACCAACCGGATATCATCTTCGCCGATGAACCTACCGGCAATCTGGACAGCGCCGCCTCGCAGGATATGCACCGACTTATCCGCCGCCTCCGCGATGAACTCGGGCAAACATTTGTGATTGTAACCCATAATAAAGAATTGGCTGACCTGTCGGATCGCTGCCTGGAAATGCAGGATGGAAAATTGATCTGATTGGGGATTGGGGATTGCGGATTTTTACGTGGGCGAGTTATTTATTTGGATACTCTTTGTTTATGTATTGTTTATTTATTTTATAAAAAATGCCGGAAATAACCCGCCAACGTAAAAATCCGCAATCCGCAATCCGCAATCCACAATTCTTTTTCTTTTTTTTTGCGTGTTTGGGCCTTTTATGGCAGTGTGCTGCCGCGAAGCAGCAGCCGGCGCCGGCGCAGCCGGTTCGGTTTGCGGAAAATCCCCGTAATGTTATTTTGATGATTGGCGACGGCATGGCCTTGTCGCAGATTTCAGCCGGAATCTACTGGAAGGGTGTCGGAAAATCCGCGTTTGAGCAATTTCCAGTCGTTGGTTTCCACAAAAGCCACGCCTCTGATAACAAGGTAACCGACTCTGCAGCAGGCGCGACGGCTTTTGCCTGCGGGCACAAAACCTACAACGGCGCGATCGGGGTGCTGCCGGATGACGCGCCCTGCCAGACGCTGTTGGAGGACTTAAGCCACGCCGGTTTCGCAAGCGGCATGGTGGTCACTTGCTCCGCCACCCATGCCACGCCGGCGGCGTTTATTGCGCACCAAAAAATTCGCGCTTTTTCCGAAAATATCGCCCTGGATTATCTTCAAACGCCGCTCGATTGTTTTGTCGGCGGCGGACAAGGCTATTTTACTGATCGGCCCGACAAACTGAATTTGCAAGATTCGCTAAAAAAACGCGGATATGTGGTGAAAAGCGGAACGAGTTTCCGAGGCCTCCCGCTCGACGGCGCAGCGCCGTTCATGCTCTTTACCGCGCCCAAAGAACCGCCTACCGCCACCGCCGGTCGCCGATATCTCGCACCGGCTACCGAGATGAGTTGCCAATTTTTAAAGAAAAGAAATAAGCAAGGTTTTTTTCTGATGGTAGAAGGCAGTCAGATTGACTGGGCGCTGCACGCCAACGACCGCAACTGGCTCAAAGCCGAAATGCTGGATTTCGAAGCTGCCGTCCAAAAAGCCCTGGATTTCGCCGCCGCCGACGGCGAAACGCTCGTCCTTGTCACCGGCGATCACGAGTGCGGCGGCCTCGCGCTCCACGCAGGCCCCCGCGCCACCGACATTCAACCAGCCTTTGCCTCGAAAATGCACACCGCCGCGCTCACACCCGTGCTGGCCTTCGGGCCCCAAGCCGCGCTGTTTTCGGGTATCTATGATAACACGGAGGTGTATTTGAAGATGCGGCGCGCATTGAAAAAATAGGATTTGATTGGGGAATTGGTTTTTTTCAAAAAAAACCAATTCCCCAATCAAAATCCGCAATTATCTCGCGACGGTCACGTCGCCCCGATACAACAACACCCGGCCGTCCAGGAATTTTACTTCCACAATATAAACATATACGCCGGGATTCACAAATTCCCCTTTGTATTTGCCATTCCATCCTTCGTTGAGGACGTCATTATCCGGGTAAAAATCGTTGCGTTCGTACAGGAGGCTGCCCCATCGGTCATAGACCTGCATGTAGTTGACGATTTCTACGCCTGTTCCGACAAAGACATTGAAGTGGTCGTTCAGGCCGCGGCTGTTGCCGGGAATGAAGATGTTGGGGATATATACGTTGCGGTTCGGATCAATTTTGACGAATACCGAGCCGGTACCGGTGCAGCCATTGACGTCCCATACCCGGAGGGTGTAGGTAGTAGATTCGAAGGCGTAAGCCCTCGGGAAAATCGAGTCGGGATAGAGCAGGAGATTGGCAGGCGACCAGACAAAGGAATCAATAACGGCGCCGGTGATATTCGGCCGCAGTTGGAGCGAATCGCCGAGTTCCATGATGATAATCGTGGAATCGAAGGTGATCTGGATAGGATCGGGTTCGAACACGAAGATGGTATCGGTGAATTCGCAGTTAAAGCGGTCGTAATACGTAATATAGTGTTCGCCACCACCGATTTCGATGGGGAAGTCCTGGTCTAATTTTACGCCAAAGTCCACAGTAAACTGATACGGCGCGCCGCCGCCGCCAAAGATGGTGTCAATGACCAGGGTGGTCAGGTCTCCGTTGCAGGGCAGTTCTTCCCAGGGGTTGATCTCGCCTTGTACGGCGGGCGGATCATTCAGGGGAATGAAATCCGATTGGCTGGTGCAGCCCGTGGCGTCGGTAACAGTTACGCGGTACACGCCGGAACGCAGGCCGTCCACGAGTTCGGTGTTGCCGATGATGCTGGTTCCATCCGACCATTGATAGGCGTAGGGTGGCGTGCCGCCGGCGACGGTGACTGCCAGGGCGCCATTATCGTCGCCGAAGCAGAAAATATCCTCGGAGCGGTTGTCGTCCTTGAGCACAGAAATCGGCGCCGGCTCCACGACGGTGACAGACGCCGTGCCGGTACAGCCGAGCCGGTCGGTGATGGTCACGGAGTAATTGCCGGCGGCGAGGTTTGCGGCGGTGGCCGTCAGGGCGTTATTAGACCAGCGGTACGTGAAAGGCGCGCCGTTGCCGCCGATGCCCTGTACCGTAGCGCTCCCGTCTGCGCCGCCGTGGCAGCTGACCGGCGTGCTGAAAATCGTATCGGCCAGCACGACCGACGGACTGCCGATGAATACGGAGTCTATGCGGAAGCAGTTGTTAGCGTCCGTGATCGTAACGCGGTTGAAACCCGGACATAGATTGGCGCGCACCGAATCGGTGCTGCCATCCTGCCAAGCGAAGTTAAAGTTCGGGAAGATAGGCGGATTGGCGCCCAGGCTTGCCACGACGGTCGCGGTACCGTTGCAGATACCGGCGCAGGAGGCCGGTTGGATATTCGTGAAGAAGCTGACGATCGGCGGCGGATTCTGGAGTACAAAACTGCCGACCAGCGAGCAACCCCGGCTGTCCGTGACGGTCAACCCGTACGTACCGGCTCCGATATTGGTGAGGAGCGGAATCGGTGAGGCCGTTACGGACCATTGGTAGTTGACATACGGCGGATTACCGCCGGAAACGCCCACGGCGATGGTGCCGTTTGAATCCCCGAAGCAGGCAGGGCGGGTGAGTGTGGTATCCGAGAATACCATCGGCTGGCGGAAACCAAGCGTTACCGTATCGCGGCTTTCGCAGTTATTGGCGTCTCGAACCGTGACGATATAGGCGCCGCCGTTCAGTCCGCAAACTAGTGCCGTATTCCCCACCGGCGTGCCGCTGAGGGTCGTCCATTGGAAGGTGGTGGCAGTCGGCGCGATTACGCGCAGGCAGCCATCGCCGCCGCAGGCAACCGCAACGGAGTCGAACCCGGTAATTACGGGCGGCGTCGGCAGTTGCAGGGTGAAGCAAAGGGTGTCGGTGCAGCCGTTCGGATCGAATACGGTGACGCAGTACGTACCCGGGCCCAGGTTGTTGCGCGCAGCGCCGAGCGGCCCGTCGCTCCAGACGTAGTTATAAGGCGAACCGGCGCCGCCGGTGGTTGTCACGCGAATTGCGCCGGTGTTGGGGCCCAGGCAGTTGGGGTTCTGAAAGTTCAAGGTGTCGAGCACCAGCACAGGCGGCTGTGTGACGGTGAAGGAGTCGGAATCCGAGCAGCCATCGCTGTCAATTGCAAGCACGGTGTAGGTTCCCGGCGCAAGTCCAGACAGCGTTGAGCTCGTGGGCGTATCGTTTTGATTGCCCACGGCACCCGGGAACCAGAAGAATACATAATTAGGATTGGGGTAGGGCGGATTGGCGTTGGCATTGACGGTAATGGCGCCGTTGCTGCCGCCGAAGCAGGAGACATTTTGCACCAATTGGGCGTCCACAGACACCGTGCGTACGTTCGGGACTTCCACTTCATCAACAAAATTACATCCGTTTGCGTCTGTAATCGTCACCTGATAAAAGCCGCTGGCGAGGTTTGAGAGTTGGAAGGGATTTGTTTGTCCAAATCCGGCGTTGGAGAACGGTGGCTGCCCGTCTTCCGAATACGTCCAGTTAAAATCATATTCATTTCCGGAGAAGGGCGTGCCTCCCGTTCCGCTGTACGTAATGGCGCCGTCGTTGACGCCCGAGCAGGAGGCAGGTACAATTTGTACCGCGGCGTTGCGCACCGGCGAAGGTTGGCCGAGGGTACCGGAGGCCGTTGCGAAGCAGCCAGTAGAAACCTGCGTGATCGTCACGCTGTACAACACGCCGCCCGGGAGGTTATTTTGTACCTGCGCGCCGGGAACCGGCACGTTATTCGACCAGGAGAAGGTATAATCCGGGCCGGCCGGGAACGGCAGGTTGGCGCCGCCGAGTGATACGCCGGCGGTGATGGAGCCGTCAGACAGGCCGAAGCAGCTGGGTTGCACCAGCGGCGAGAGCGCGGCGCCCAGGCTGGGGAAATCCAAAATCACGGTATCCCGCACCACATTGCCGAAGCCGTTGTTGTCGGTTACTTCGATCAAGTAAGCGCCGGATCCCAATTGGGCCGTCACGAGCGATTCGCCGGGGGCATTGATCAGGTCGTTGTTGGCAGCGCCGGAGGGCAGCAGTTGGTAAATGACCTGGTAAGGGGGCGTACCGTCCGTTGGCGTGATCTGGATGGCCGCCGTGGCGGAGGGGCCGAAGCAGGTGGTATCCACTACGGCGACTTGGAGTTGAACCGGAAAATCTGCCACGCACACGCTGCCCAGGTCCACCGTGACGCCTTGCGGCTCGCCGATAAAATTCTCTACATTCACGAAGGTCGGACTGTTCAACAGGTCTAACGGCGAGCAGTCGCCAAGTTGGCCCAGGGTGTTGAAGCAGATTTCAAAAAGCGTATCGCCGTCTGCAATGGACACGCCCTGGTTGTTGGTATCAAAAAATAGAAAACCGAGTTGTCCGTTGTTGCTTTGATTTTCGTTCAGGTTGGCGCCCGGACTGAACGGCAGGATAGCGCTGTTCGGATTTTGCACGGTGGTGTAGTCCAGCAAGGTGGGATCCCAGGTGATGGAGAATGAAGCGCCGATGATATTTTGGAAATTGCGGAGGGTGATCGGTACGCAGACCTGGGTGTTTTCCGGTACGTTGACGTCCGGGAAGCTGAACGTCACGTTGTCGGAGGCATCGCAGGAGCCCATGGTAATCTGGAATGTACGGCCGCAGCTTTTTCCATCTTCGATGCTAACGTTGTACACCCCTGCTTGCGGCGCAGAAAAAATGACGTCGGCGGAGTGGAAGAGTTGGGATTGGGCCGTATGCACCACGGCTTTCACGTTGGGATTTGAGGCCAGCGTGATGCTGATCGTGTAGCGGGAGGCGTTATTGAACTCCGGAAAACCGCCGCGAACACGGAATTTACCAATGCAATCGTTGCCGAAATTGGTGGAAATCCCGCTTTCCGTGATCGCATTGAGATACACCACCGCAAATTCGGCGTTGGTATTCAGGTTTACGCAGGGGCCGGGCGGGAAGCCGGTCTGGGCGGATTCGAATCCCTGGTTGGCGAAAACATCCAGGGTGATCGGTGCAAAGTGCAGCAGCAGGGGTTGCCCGGCGTTGAACGCGGTTTGCAGGTTGCCATTATTCGTGAACGTGATATCGCCCTGCGGATTGCCGGTAGCGACCCAGATGCCGTTCACGGCGCCAGGAAGGATACAGGGATCGGAAAGAATGGTTTGGAGATTGTCGCCGGCAATGCTGGGCGGGCACTCAAAAAACGCCCAGCCGACACCCGGCGGCGTGGCCGGATTGGGGTCGCCGGTGAGCACCGCATCGCCGTTGTGATCTACAGCAATTTGGTCGTTGAAGCACAAATAAATGGTATCCAGATCGGTATCGTTGCTTTGCCCGGTGAAAGCACCCAAAGTAAACGTGCCGGCGTTGTTGCACGGAAAATCCGGATTGGAGGGCGCGAATGCCGGTTTAACCGGTTGTGGGAGGGTGATATTTTGCGGAACTTGGGCTTCGATCTGTCCGGTTAAAAAAAACAGACAGGCGAGAAAAAGGATTAGAAGTCTGTACATGTTTCGAGAATTTAACAATGGTAAGCGGATATGTTCCAAAAAAGGGATGATTATTAAAAGCGGCGCAAAATTAGTCAATTAGGCAGCAAACGACCTATTTAAGCGCGGTAAATGTTTTTAAAAATGGTTCCTTTTCGGGATCGCCCGCGGTGCGTTGCATCGCCGCCGCCCACCGAAGTTCATGCGCTGGCTAAACGCCCCCGGGGCTATTTTTATTGTCGGTTTCGGAGATAGAGCTCCCCGTTCAATACGACCGACTCAATGAGTTGGCTCCCAAAAGAATAGGGCAGGAATGCGAGGGAGGGCATGGGTTTGGTGATAAAAAAATGAGCGATTTTCCCCGGGGTGATGGTACCCACGGTATGCTCGAGTTCCATGGCGCGCGCGCCGTTCAGCGTGGCGGCTTGTATGGCCTCTTCAGGCAGCATTTTCATCTGGATGCAGGCGAGTGATACGACAAACTGCATGTTTCCGGAGGGCGTGGAGCCGGGGTTGTAGTCCGATGCGAGGGCCACGGGCAGACCGGCTGCGATCAATCTTCTGGCCGGCGCGTAGGGGATTCCGATGAAAAACGAACAGGAGGGCAGCAGCGTGGGCATGGTCTGACCGCGGCGCAGCGCCTCGATCTCGGCGTCGCCGCAGTGCTCGAGGTGATCCACCGAGACGGCGTTATTGGCCACGCCGACTTGCACGCCGCCGGAATAATCCAGTTGGTTGGCGTGGATTTTGGGTTTCAGGCCGTACGTCCAGGCCGCTTTTAATATCCGATCGGTTTCCTCAACAGTAAAAAATCCACGCTCGCAAAAAACGTCGCAATAGTCTGCTAAACCCTCCTCCGCAACCCGTGGAAGCATTTCCTGCACCAGCAAATCGAGGTAGGCAGCCCGATTCGTTTTATAAGCCGCCGGCAGTGCATGTGCGCCCAGAAAGGTCGTTTTGATGGGAATCGGACTGATGTCTCGGAGTCGGCGGGCGACGCGCAGCATTTTCAATTCGCTTTCGGTGCTCAGTCCGTAACCGCTTTTGATCTCGATTGCGGCAGTTCCCTGCGCGATCACCTCCTGGAGGCGCCCCCAGGCGCTTTCCAGCAGTTCGTCCTCAGGACAATCCTGTAAGCGCCGCGCTGAGTTCAATATCCCGCCACCCTGCCGCGCAATTTCCTCGTACGATACGCCGCGGATGCGTTGTACAAACTCCCCCTCGCGGCTCGCGGCGAAAATCAGGTGGGTGTGCGAATCGCACCAGCCGGGGAACACAAAGCGCCCCGTCGCGTCAAGCGTTTCGTCGGCTGATTCCGGACAGTCGGACATCGGGCCGAAATCCCGGATCAGGCCGTTTTCCGCCAGCAAAAAAGCATGCTCCAAAACCGGCAATTCGGCCATCGCCGCGCCCCGCGCTTCCAGGCGCGGCTGCCGTTCGGCCTGCACCAGGCCCTTGATATTCCGAATAAGAAGCGTGGACATAAATGACTAACCTATCAGATACTTGTTCGTTTTTGAATCACGCTGCAAATCTATGTATTTTTGGGCGGCCAAACGAGAGCCCGGGGCATCCCGTCGCATCCAGGCGGGGTTTGTTTTTTCAAAAGATAAAATCGCCCATGCGCAACGGACCATCTTTTCTTCTCCAAAGGGCTTATTTTTTTGAAAAAAAATGTGCTGGTTTCTTCGGCGAAGCCTTTTACAAACAAATAATAATCAGTTTTTTATGAAAAAAACGACAGCGGTTTTTCTCCTGTTCATCGCGCTGACAAGCGGCTATCGTTGCGAAACGGCCGCGCGTTGTAAATACCGGCCCGCGCCGATTTTTGAGGCTGGACTGCCCAATGTGGCGCAGTACCAATACGAGCAGAAGGGCCGGCAGTCGCTGGAGAGCCTGGCGCTTACCACGGGCGTTCTGTTGGACATTTTTCAGGACGTCTGCGACCAGACGCGCCAGGAGTACCGATTTACCGTGCCGGCGCCCGGGGCGCAATACACCCAACGCCCCGACTCGCTCTGGATGAAGGAGGCAAGCCGACAACTGTTTTTTCTCAGCACCCTGTCGCCGAAGCAGGCGGCACTGCGCAATTGGGCGGATGCCTTGGAGGCGGCCCGGCCCCAAATGAAACTCGGCGCACCCTATTCGATCAGTGAAGGAATCACTATTACGGTTGATCGCGTGCTCGGCGCGGAGCAAAGCACGCTGCTCGTGGTGCTTTACCAGGAATAACCGGCGCGCGGTCAGACTGGCCGATTTTTGCGCCAGTTGATCCATTTGCTGCGCCAATTTCCCGCCATTTCGTGCAGATCCTCCGAAATCCGGAATCGCCAGACCAATACTGCAAAAACCAGCACGTACAGCCCGGAATGCAACAGGATATCCGGCAATGGCGCGGCAAGGCGGGGAATTTGATCAATCAGCAGGTAGGCGGCGGCGGCACTGAGCAGGGCGGCGCCGATTTTAGCGGTGAAGGGTTGCAGCCGAAATTTGTTCCAAACCAGCGCCAGACTGATCACATTATAGCAGCTGACCGACAGCAGGGTGGCCACGGCGGCGCCGGTAAGCCCCAGCAGGGGAATCAGCCAAAAATTGAAGGCTAAGTTGGCGCAGGCGAGGATGGCCAGCGATACGAGGGAATAAATGTAGTATTTTGAAAGGTAAATCAGGTAGTTGTTCAAGCCGGTAATGGTTTCCAAAATGCGCGCCAGCCCGATAAAAAGCAACACGTATTTGCCGGCAGAAACAGTCTCTCCGTTTGGCAGTATCTCAAAAAAACTGTCCACCGATATCCAGGTCGCTCCGAAAAGCAGCAATCCGGCGAGGGTTAGGTTTACCGTGACCTTGTGATAAAGCCCGCTGAGCGCCTCGTGGTTGTCGTCGCTCAGATTCTTTGCTATCATGGGAATCGCGGCCATGTAGAGGCTTTTGGACGGAATTTCGATCACAGCTGCAATGTAGAGGGCAATAGCGTAAATACCTGAATTTTTGAGCGAACTGAGCGAACTGACCATCAGCACGTCCACGCGCGAAGCCATCAGCAGGGCAAAACCGCCCAGTCCGCCGAACAAAATAAATTGGCTCATTTCGCGGCGTAAATCGCGGTTCAAAAAGGCCCAGTCAAAGCGCAAGCGCAACTGTCCAAGCCAGCCAATGTAAGCGGCCAGACCAACCATCACCAGCGCGCCGTGCAGCAGGAGCAGCCAAAGTAGCGTCTCCAGGGTAATCCAGTCTTTCCAAACGGCAAATAACAGGATGGGCAGCAACAGTTTTTGAGAAAAATCCTGCAGGATCGTCGGCACAACAATCCGTTGAAAATTCGAGCTGTATTGGTTCAGGATCGTGTTTACAATGAACAAAAGCGCAAGCGGCGCCGCCATCCAAAGGTATTCGCGCAACATGGGCGACTGGGTCATGGGCCAGATACCCAGCACAAACTTGCCCAACAAAGCCAATACTAGGGCGGTCGTCCAGCCAATCAGACACATCAATAACAGCAGCGGAAGAAAACCGTGATGCCCCGTCTCCTGATCCTCAAATCGAGGAAAATAGCGGAGCACAACCGTGTTGGCGCCGAGCGACAGCAAGGGCATACTCACTATGCCGATGGTCAGCAGGGTTTGTACCAGTCCGTATTCATCTAATACATGCGGGTACAAAAAGAGGGTACTCACGGCGCCAATCAGCAGGCCGGTCAGACTAACGATAGAATGTTTGATACTCTGGCGCCGGACAACTCCCATATAGTTTTATTCGGTCACGATCAGGCGCTTGACAATCGCGCCTTTTTCATTTTGAAGCGAGACCAGGTAAAATCCCGCGCTCAGCCGACCGGTCGGAATATCCAGTTGATTGTCGCCTGTGCTCAGTTGAACCGCCTCTGCAAACACCTCCATGCCGGCGCTGTTGGTCACGCGCAGGCGGGCGTTCATGCGCTCGTCGGCGGTAATGAACAGGCGGGCCGGCAGCCCGACAGCCACCGGATTCGGGATCAGTTCGGCTTGCGCGACGCGCTCCAGGTCGTTGGTAGCGGTCAGATTTTTTGTTTTGAAGATGCCGGTCACATAATTGTCCGGGTCGCAAAGATCCCAGTCACTGAAAGCGCGGACGCGCCAGAACATCGTCCGGTTATTCGGAATGCCGGAAGTCAGGGTGACGGAGGAGCCCGAAACGACTTTATTGTACAGGAAAAAGGAGAAAGCGGGGGAGAGGGCGACCTGCACCGCGTAGTACTTCGCGCCAGGTATCGGCTCCCAGTTGAGTTGCACGCTGTTGAATTGCACCTGCTGGGAGTCCACTGGACTAATCAGGTTCACCTGGCCGTCGTTGATCAGTTCGGGGCCTGCTTCGTCCTCTTGAAGGTACGACACGTGTTCGGTGCGCAGGTTTGCGCGCATGGCCTCGATTTGTTCCGGCGTAAACCGCGAAGTGCAGGCATCGAGCGAATAGCCCATGATCAGGCTGGCATCCGAGCGGAACGGCACGCCTTCCGGATCGAGTTGTTGGACGTTGCTCTGCTGCTGGTCGTCGCAAGTCCAGCGATAGTTCAGATAGTCCGGACGCGTGTCGCAGAACCGGTCGCCGGAAAAGTAGCAGTTCGTGGTATCCATGCGTTCGACGGGATAACCGTCTATATCTTCCGGCGCGGGCAGGCTGAAATTCCAACTAAAACCTTCCCAACCGAAGAAAGGGTGGGGGAGTGACAAGTGGTGACCCGCTTCGTGCGCCCAGGTCGAGTTGCCGAAACCGGAGCATCCTTTACCCATGACGATGGCATCAAACCAAGCGTAGCCGCAGTTTCCGGCGGGATCGTTCACGATATAGGCGTTCACGCGGTCGGGCAATTTGGTGGTATTGATCATTTCTGCGCCGCCGCTCCAGTCGTGCTCGTACCAACTTTGATTGTTGTGGTAAACGAACGGCTCCTGCGGGTGCAGATAATAACGAATCCGGCCTTCGGCAAACTGCTCGTTCATTTGACAGAGTATCCGAAAAACCTGCTCTTGCGGATAGTAACTTCCCGGCGAGTTGTTTCCAACGATGTGGATCGTGATCGGCACGAAGAGCCAGCTGGTATCTGAGCCGCCGCGTTCGGTGATCTGGTGTTTGTTCTGGTGGTACCAGTCTAACCATGGGGAAAACCCGGTGTAACCGCAGGGGTTGGGTTGTTTTTGGGCAAAAACGTTGGAAGTCAGGACAACCAGGAATAAAACGATAAGCGTTGAGCGCATGGTCAGAGTAGCAAGTTTAAAACTGAGCGCAAATATGCAGGTTCGCGCGGAGATTTTTTTGTATCAATCAAACAAAGTGTCAAGAACGGTCAAAATCTTATGACCACCAGCGACTGGCTCCGGATATCCGCGGCGGTTTGCGCCACGATACGGTAGGCGCCGCCGGGTAGGGTTGCGGTAAAATCTTCAAGGCGCATTTTATCGGCGGCCGGGTTCAGTTCGTCCCACCAAACGAGCTGTCCGTTTAAATCGTAAACACGGCATTGGATTTTTTGGTTCACCCAATGCGCGGGCAATTCGAGGGTTAGCGCCTGGCCTGGCGAAAGCAACGCGGGGTAGCAGCGCCAGTTGCCTGCCGGCTCGGCCGT
>JBEIDF010000053.1:0-19697 GCA_040383605.1 Lewinellaceae bacterium | reverse complement strand
TCGAGGTAAGTGAAAGATTGCGTGCAAACAGCGGTATTACCTGCTGCGTCCCAAGCCGTATACGTGCGGGAAATCACTTTCACGCCGTCATTCGGGCAGGAAGAGAAGCCGTTATTGTAATCGCTGGATTCCAGCAACGTAACACCGCAGTTGTCCGTGAGCGTACCGCCGAAGTTGCCGATCGCAAACGGAGCGGGCAGGGCGGTATTGCAGGTCAGGTCTGTAACATTAGACGGGCACACGAGGCTCGGCGCCTGGTCGTCTTCTACCGTTACGTTGAAGTTGCAATATACTGTGTAGTCGGAAGGACTGGTGTAGCTGTACGAAACAAAAGTGTTGCCTATTGGGAAGGTTGAGCCAGAAAGCAATCCCTGCACCAAGGCGCCTACTTTCGGGACGCCACAACCATCGTTGAACAATGGTGTGTCATAAGACACAGCCGCATTGCACACATCGTTGTCCGTGCCAACCGTAATATCGGCCGGGCACTCAGCGATGCCGGGCGACTGCATGTCCTCTACGCGAACTGTTACCGTGCAGGTACCTACATTCGGCGTCGGAGCAGCGCAGTCGGTTACGCGCAGTGTGACGAGTACATCCGTATTAACATCGGCGCAAGTGAACGTCACTTTACTTCCGAAATTGCCATCTCTGCCTACTTCTTTAGCGCAGATACCGCAGTTGTCGGAACTACCCGAATCGAAGAAGCTGAAGGGTTCTTCCGTGTCGCCGTCGGGCTCCAGGTTGATGGTGATCGGCGAACCGATGCACATCGCCATAGGCGCTTGCGTGTCGGCAATCTGAACCGTGATCGTGCACGTGCTTGTGTTGCCGCAAGCATCAGTAGCCGTGTAGTACACGTACGTGGTGCCAATCGGGAACTGTGCGAAATCGCGCTCCGAAGTTAAGATGGTATCCACCATAACCGTCGGATCGCTGGTCGTTACAACCACCTGCGGGGTATCGCAGGGACCGATCGGGAACATGCAGTTGTCGTAGGGAAGCGGGCGATCCCAGGATTTCGTCTGATAGCAGTCGTTCGTGACCACGTCAGCGATAATCGTCTGCGGGCATCTGTTCCACAGTGGCGCTTCGTCGTCCTGAACCGTAATAATGAAGGAAGAAGTATCCGCGTTGCCATGTTCGTCGCGAACATAGTACGTGATGCGGTATTGATCGTCCGGATTCATCGGCGTCTCAAATGCGCATTTCGGACCTTTTTCAAACACATAACTCAGATCAACATCCGGGGAGACTTGCAGGCGGAAGTTCGGCACTGCGAAGCCCGTAGCGGGGTTGATCGTCACGAATGTATTGTTGATCTCTTTTTCAACCTGCATCGTGTAGCAGTCAATCGTGCAATTTTCCGTGATCTGGGGCGGCGTGATGGTCACGTTCGCCTTGCAATCGAATTCCATACGCGCGCTGGTAGTTACCGTAGCGTCGGGCGTAGTCGGAATTACCGGATTTTGTACGTCGCGTACCGTGACCCAGGTGTTACAGATATTCGTATTGCCGCAAGCGTCAATAACGCGGAGGGCGACGGCAATGATCTGGGAATTGTTCGTGCTGGCATCGCAGTTGTTAATGTCCGGAATATCGGAGCAATCAAACACCTTGGAGGCCGTATAGGGGCCATCCGGGATACCTGCAGAACCGAGCGGATTTTCATCGCGGGAGAATTCGAAAGACAGAGCACCAACACAATTGTCGTCGCTCATGTTATCGAACTGCGATGCGTTTACCGTGACCGTGCCATCAGCACCGAGGTCAACGGTAATATTTTTGCAATTTGCAGTCGGATCAACATTGTCATTGACCGTGATCGTTTGCGTCACGATCGCGCTGTTGCCAGTGCAATCTGTGATCTGATAACGGCGATAGATCTCCAGGATATCATCCGGGCAGCCATCTCCGCCGTTGTTCGACTCGAGGTCAGGACGGGCGATGACCGTGATCTGCGGGAGTGTCGCACAGTTGTCGGTGATACCGGTTACCACACCTATATCATAGGCGGGAATATCTTCCACACAATTGTAGTTTGCAGCCGTTGCAGATGCAGTAGGCGCAGTACCGTCCGTCAGCGTAACCCGTGCCGTACGGCTGACCGTACTGCCGCAGGAATCGCTGGCGATAAACGTCACGATCGTTGTGTAACCTGTATCTTTAGCGCACCGAAGTGATGCAAATACATTCGCGCCGGTATTCGGCGACGTGGAATACAGCACGTCGGTACAGTTATCGGTAGCCAAGCCATTTCCGTTGGCGGTAAGCCAGGCCTGGATGAGTGTTACCTCGTCACCCGGGCCATTGCAAGGGATGGTCAGGGCCGTCGGATTAACCGCCCACACCGGAGTGATGGTATCCTGCACCGTGACCAGGCGACTTACCACAGACGTGTTGCCTGCGCAGTCGGCCAGTTGGTAGCGCTGGCGGATAATGATTGGGCTATCCTTACAGCCGGTGCCGCTCACGATCACCTGCGGGGCAATCGTAGTAACCGTCACCGTGCTGGAGCAGTTATCCGTTTCGTCGAGTACATCGGTAATATTTTGCGTGATATCCGCTACGCAGTTAACCGTCACGTTCGCCGGATTAGTGGCCGTCGGGCCCTCCAGATCGAACAGGGTGATGGTAGCTGTGCGTGTGGAAGTATTTCCGCAAGCATCCGTTGCCGTGAACGTCACCGTTTCACTGCGGGTCGGCGCCGAAGACGGGCACCAGTTGCGCAGGCTGGTGATCAGCGCGGCAGCCGTTGTGTTGTTGGTGATCGTAACCGGTGTGTTACACAGATCAGAGGCAGCGCCGTCATCGCCATGATTATTCAACCACGCAGTGATAACTGCATCAGTTGTTTCACAGCTGAGCGTAACCGAGTTGGGATTGTTCGTCCAGAAAGGAGCGACATCATCCTTGATCCGGATTTCCTGCGTTACGAACAGCGCGGGCGTGGTCGGGTCGCAGTCATCTACCTGATAAGTACGAATAATAACGTCGTAGGGCGTACCGCAGCCGGTCACCGTAGCCGGCACATCGCTGACCCAAACGATCGTCAGGTCTGCTTGCGGCGTGCAGTTGTCCGTTACGTGCGTGCGCAGGCTTTCCGGATTAGGATCCGGAATCAGGTCTAGGCAGTCGTAAGGGCCGCCTTCGCCAGCATCGCCGAGAATACTGAGGCCGGAAGTGACCCAGGTTACGCCACCCGGAAACAGTCCATTGCTGTCAAACAGCGTGGGCGCTTGAGAGTCAATCAGAATTACCTTTGCAGAAGTCGAAGTTTCATTTCCGCAGGCGTCCTGAATCGTAAATACCACTTCCACTTCGCGCGGACCCGGCGAGCAGGCATCCGGCATGTGCGACCGAACCGTTGCAGCGAATAAGGGCGCAGAATAGGAACATCCAATTTCAGTGGAGAGACAGAACAGAACACCCGGGAGAATTGGGTCTCCGCAATTGTCAGAATACGTGGCCCCGCCAATTGCTGCCAACCATACTTGTACCGCGATATCGGAGAGAATCGGGAGATTCGCATAGTTTTGGCAGGCGATCGTCAGATCGGCCGGCGGCGTTAAAAACACCGGGGGTGTTTCGTCGGATACCGTAATCAATTGCGTGCAGGTGCGTGTGTTCCCGCTTTGATCTGTCGCGGTGAACCTGCGTACGAACTGATATTTGTTTGCACAAATCTCACTGGTTTTAGCACCGTCGGAATATGTGACGGAGACAGTACAGTTGTCAGACACGCTGCCGCCAATAGCAGCAAATTGTGTCGGATTCATCAGTGCTGGCGGATTGTCCGCGATCTGTTCGTTCGCACAGGTGTAGGTCTTGGCCGGCGGACACGCCAAGGTCGGGCGCGTACAATCGGCGATGTAGATTCGGAATGGAAGCGCGCCAGACCGGCAGGGATCTACCCCCTGCTGGAAAATCTCGCGCGTGACCCAAACCTCCGTGAAATCACTCACACCTGTCGAAATATTCGCACAGGTGCGTGTGTACAAGGGGTGGCCAACAACAACTTCCTGCGGATCGTCCGCATTGCCCAGGATATTGTCCGCACCGTCCGGATCATCCGGATCAGCCGTCCAAATTCGCACCCTGTTGCAACTTGGGTTGGAAGTTGTCGTGAAAGGCCCCAGCAAACTCGCGTTGAGGTTGGTTTGCCCCAAACCGTTCAGGCACACCACAATCGAACCCGGCGGAAGCGGGGGAAAGGGCGGCGGCGGCGGCGGCGCACCAGCGTACGCGATGTCGCAAGTCAGGTCATCACCTCCATTAGCGGCAAACGCAGAGGGCACTCCGAGCACAGAAAAACAGAAAAAGGCTGCGGCTAGTGTTAGCCGAAGCGCCAATTTTGTCGTTCCAGAACCAGAAAGTGCTACTTCTGTGCGTGCACACGCAGGCGGATTAGCCTCGTAGACTTCTTTCATGAGATTGAAAATTTAAGTATAAGTAATAAAGTTTTATTATCTGCTATTCAAACACTTATGTGGATTAAAAGGCTATACAATCGGTCTTTGGCCGCAAAAAATACGATGGCATTTAGTTTACATGACAAAAATCATGCCTAAATATCATACGCGTGTAAAACGGATATTCCATCCGCTTTCACCTTGCGAAGGTAAATGAAAGTTTTAATTTGAGGTAGCTTTAAAGCTATAAACGTAAAAAAAAATTAATAAACGTCAAATTAAATCAATTCATACCCCCGGGCAAGCAGGGCATTTTGGGTGATTTTGATCCGCCGTTTCGCCACCGGCACGGTATGGCCGGGCAAGCGCAGGGCGTCGTTCTCAAAGCCGACCACATGGCTTAAATTGACGATGTATTTTTTGTGCACGCGCAAAAAAAGCTCCGCAGGCAGGCGGCTTTCCCAGTATCCGAGGTTGCGGGTGGCTACCACTTTATCGTGGTGCGGGATGCGGGTATATAAACTGGTGATTTCTGCTTGCGCTTCCAAGTACAAAATATCCTCGGCAGCAATGCGCAAACGACGGCCCTTTATCAGACTCAGATCGAGGCTGTGCATACCAGGGTTGCTATCCGATGTGGAAGAGGACATCCTTTGCACCCGCCATGCAATCCGATCCAGAGCGTGTTCCCAATCCGCTTTTTCGGATTTATAGACCAAGAAGTAGTCGGCGTTCATTTTCCAAGCTTTTAATGCGTTGGACGGATCGCGGGAATACCAGATCCAAGGCAACTCGCTCGCCCTCGGGTGATTTTTTACCACAGAAACAAAATCCGTATCCACAATGAGCACATGCGGCCATTCGTCGCCGGCAGGCAGCGCGTCCAAGTGAACAAGTCGCCACCCTCTGGACTTTACGCACAAAGCCAAAGAACCGTTGCGGATGCAGAGGGTCGGGTCATCGCCGAGGTAGGCTAGGTTGATCATATTATTTGCAAGGTCGGACTGATTAAATTAGAAAAAAACTACGCCGGGGCGAGCCGCACTCGCCCCGGCGTCAAACGCGCAAAATCCGATTCTTTACAAATCAACCCGGATGCCGACGCTGTGGATGCCCTTAAAAACACGCGTGTTCCGGAAGCCGTAATCAATGGCAATAGCCGGCGTGTTCGCGCCTTTTTTCATGGGATAAGCAACCGACAGACCGGCGCTGAGGCCGTTGTCGAGGGTGGACTCCACCGTGTTCGGGTCAAACTCGTTCTTGTATGCCATACGCAGGGCGAAGTTCTTGTTCAGTGTGAATTCCAGCCCCGCGCCGTACTGGTCGCGAGAGAACGCGTTCGAAATAAACGCGCCCGACAGCGACAACCGGCTCGTACGGCCAATTAGCCAATCGTACGAAGCGCCAATGTTCAACTGCGAGGGCAATTCATAAGCGGCGGGACGCGAACTGTAGGTCAGCAGGTAATCAAAAGTCGGGCTGGGGGAAGGCCGCTGGCGCGACAAGCCCTCTCCGCGGAAAACCATCTTCGAACCAATGTTGCGGAGCGAAATGCCAAACTTGAAATTATCCTGCTCGCCGGTGACGTACTGCACGCCGGCGTCCAGCGCCATGGCGTTTGCCGCCACGTTGGAGACAGATTCCGACACAAATTTGAAGGTAAATCCGACCGACACCTTGTTTGCAAAAATATGGGAATACGAAACGCCCATGTTGAAAAAACTGGGGCTAAAGGTCGCGCCCGATCCCTCCGGCGTGTCCTCGGTGGTCAGATCAAAGTCGCCCAAGTCAAACGTCACTAAGCTGATGCCAAAAGCGCCGCCTTTGCCTACGCGCTGACCGAAGCCAAGCGCGTTGACATTAATATCAGATCCCTCCAGATAACGCGTATTGGTCACCTGAAACTGGGTTTTATTGATGCGCGCGAGCCCGGCCACGTTCAGATACAGGGCGTCTGTGCCGCTGATGCTGGATACGTTCAGGCCGTGTAAGCCTGCTGAACGCGCCCAGGGATTAATAAGCAGTTGTTTGGCGCCTTCTTCCCCCTGTCGATCAGGGTTTCCGGCCCATGCTCCGGCCGCCGGCAGCAGCAGCAGCGTCCCGAGCAGAATATGGTAGATTTTTTTCATGACAAAAATTTTTATTGAAAACATCGGATTTCAGATTGGGGATTTCGGATTGCGGAATAATCCGCAATCCGAAATCTAAAATCCCCAATCAATTAAGTCCTGACGGGTCAAACTGCCTGCCTATTCCAAACCATTTGACCGTTCGTTCGCCCATGCCGGGCGCCTGAATCTGAATCAGGTACACGCCGCTTGCAACTGGCACGCCTTTGCTGTTGCGCATATCCCACTCGAGGTCGGGCGTAATCTGGCGGTAAGGCGCATATTCTTCGTTGCGCTGGTACTGGCGGATAAACTTGCCGTCGAGCGAGTAGATCGTCACCATACACTTGGCCGGCAGGTTGGTGATCTTCACCAGGTTAGAGAACTGGGAAGTCTCATACTGCGAATAACCGTAGTACGGATTCGGCACCACTTTGACGGAGTCGAGGGCGTTATCTACAAAATCGCCGGTCAGTTCAAGCGGCTCGCGACCGTTGATCTTGATCAAATACTTCGGATGGGCGGTGAATGCGCCGGCAGCGTCCTTGTTGTACCAGGTTTGGTACGGGTTGTCCACGCGCAATTTGACCACCACGTCATTCGGCACCAGCCCTTCGCGCAGCGACTTCATCTGGAAGGGCGGGAGGCATTGCACCATACCGCACCAGGCCAGTTTCCGCATTTCCAGAATTTTGCTGCCCTGCTGCTGCGCAGCCGGCCAGTTCTCCGGTGTAAAGCGGCGGTGAATTTCGGCGCAGCCGTCGTAGAGCGAGTTGGACACATAAATAAAATGTTGTCCGCCCATTACAAAATCGTAGTACGCCACCGGATTATCGCCGCGGAACAACTGATCCGTGGGATTCCAGAGCATATCGCGGCCCGTGTAGCGGGGATCGAGGCTGGCGCTGTAGCAGGAATTTTCGCCGAAGAAGATATTCAGGCGCTGGCCTGTTTCTACGTCAATGGCATATCCCGGGAACCAGCCCATACCCCGCAGGGTATCGCCGGTAGCCGTGGTGGAGCCATCGTACTCGGGCAAACCGTCGCCGTTGGCGTCTGTTTTGCCGACCGCCGGCGACCAGCGGGTATCGAACATCTGGCGGATGCGGTTCGGCGCAGGGCTTTGGGTTGCGAGCGTCGGATCTTTTAAAGTGTATTCCGACGAGGTGTAGAACCCGGAGGCCATTTCGATAACTGCGCAGCGGCTCCATTTGCTGGTATCGCTGGTGAGGACGATGTCCACGTTCGGCAGCACATTCAATTTGCGGTAGCGGTTGTTGGGATCTACAAAGTTGGTGAGACCGCCCACAACCGATTGGTTCAGGGCCGTGCCGAAGTTTTTCGTCGTCCAAGCCGGCGTAATAATCTGGTTGGCGTCTTCTGCGATGCGCCAATCGGCCAATACATACGGGACGAACCAGCCTTCGCCGAGCGTGCTCAGTCCTTGGAAGGGGTCAAGCGGCGCATCTTCTTCCAGCGGGCGTGTTTTTACGTAGTGGAACAGGCCGAACTCCTGATCGGCAAAGCCGAACAGCCACTGCTGGTTGGGATCCTTGTATTCCAGTTCTGCGCCGATGGCGCCGTTGTCTGTGCCCGGAGAGGCAAATAAGTCCGGACGGTTAACGGGCAGGCTGGGCGTATAGTTTCCGGTTTCCGCTGTTTGTTGCACGGTAATCGAGAAGCCGTATTCGAGGAGCAGTTGCTCGTTCAGTTCGGCGATTGACGTTTCGGAAGCGATTACATTGCCGCTGGGCAGCTGGCGCAATTCCCAGCGTGCATCCGCATCAATCTTATTGTCGGTGTTATTGCCATCCACGATGGTGAGCTCATACTCGCCGTCTTTCACTTCGAACGGATTGAAGATGGTCACGCCGATCGGGCCGCGGCCAGGGCGGTAGGTCAGCGTGCTGTCAAATCCGGGTTTCAGCGCGGCTTCGCGGGATTCCGGCGTCAGGTCGAGGAAATTGCCACCGGCGCCCACGCCTTGCAGGCGGGTCACTTCCACCCCGTCGCCGTACGCAGATTGCAGCACCTGATCCACGATAGGCCGCGGAACAACGGTGTAAATCTGGATATTCTGGCGACCGACCAGGTAGGGGCGCTGCTGGCCGTCTACCGGACGCAGAAGCGGATCGAAGGTGAAGTAATTATTATAGGCGTAGGCGATCACCGAGAAATAATATTTCTTGTGGTTGATCAGCCGTTTGTCGTTGCCTACGGCAAATTTATCATCCTTAATACTAAAGGTGCGGCGGATACCGGAGTCCTTGCCTTCCACCTGTAACTCCGGATAGTAAATAACCTCATTGGTATTCGGATCGCGGGTTTCGATCCAGTTGTAAATTTTCTGAACGCCATTTTTGACGTCCACTTCCGACACCAGGCGGGCTTTACCCGGATCGTCATAATCCCCGGCTGAGACGTTCGGATTGATCAGTTGATAAATCCGGTAGCCTTCGAAGCGGTAGTTGGCGAGTGCCTGGCTATCCGGATCGGCGGACAGTCTGAATTTTTCTGGCGCGAGGAAGTCCGATTCCGCATATTTTTCCTTGAAGTTATTGGACAGGGAATCGTTGGAGAGCACTGCCACGATTTCCTGGTGGAGTTCCACCCAATTGACCGTCGGGGCCGTCGGGCCGTCCAGCAAGTCGAAGCAGTTATCGAACAGGCCCTGCGCGAGGCGGTCGGCGCGGAACAGCTGCTCCAGGTCGGGGCAGGGGTAATCAATATCCGGCACCCAGGGAATTCCAATAATCAGTTCGTTAACGGCGCCGGGCTTCAGGGTAAAGGGGCCGGAAGCCTGGAGGGTACGGCGGTCGCCGAAAGTCAGGTTTGCCGTACACATAGACCAGCCGCTGGGGTCGTTCGGCGGATCCGGCAGCGCGAAGCGGGTTGGGACTGCCCCCGGATTGTTCGGCGCATAGCCATTGCCGCCGATTGTCACCGGCGTGCCATCGCGCCAAGTCCCCGTAATATAGCGGTAGTACTCGATATCAGCGGAGGGGTCGTGCGTAGCCGTGGGGTGTACGCCGACGCTGCCGTTATTGTAATACATGAAAGAGGACATCCCCAGTTCGTTGCCGAACGTATCGAGCGGGCCGCGGAAGTAATCCACCCCCAGCATCGGGATTTGTTCGCAATACGTGGGTACGTCGCCGCAGGCGCAGCCCGGCTGGCCGTCCTGGTTATCCTGGTTGTAGATATACATCAGGCTGCGGTCAATATCGCAACCAACAAAGTCATCCTGGTAGCAGCCGAGGTCGGCGTCCACCCACATGGCAAAGAACGTAGAGTCAATCCGTTCGACGGCGCGGTTGATCAGTTTGTAGCGCTGGAAGGTCATGTCGTTCAGTTCGTCGTTGGTGACATAACCGAAGGCCTGTACTTGCACCTCCATTTGGATGGTGTTACCTTGCGTTACCGCGTGCGCCTGACCGCCGCCGTGGTCATTGTAGATCCAGAAGATCATTTCATCCGGATAGCGGTCGAGCGGGCAGCGGCGGATTTCGATGGACGGGTAGTCACCGTCCAGCGGATCATAGATACCGTCTTCTTTTACGTCGTAGAAGCCGGCGAGCGCCTGGGTGGTAAAGGGCAGATCGAATCCCCATACATCCACGAAGTACGCATTGCCGCGGGCGGGCCATCCTTTCACGCCGCGCGGGATGACATCCGGGCTGAGATTGCCGGCGGCCAGGTTGCGCAAGTGTTGGCGGATTTCATCGCCGGTGACGCGGAAGTGGCGATCCCAGTTTCTACAGGTAAACTCTTCCGTGACGCCGGATTCCGAGATCGGGCCGGGCCAGAAATCGTTGGCGCCGCCCGAGCGATAATCCTGGCAAGCCAGTTTGAGATTACCGGCCGGGTCAATACCGCCAATCCAGACCGAACCGGCGAAGATCGAGGATACTTCGCGTTGGCCCGTGCTGGGATCTACTTTCGGCACGATGTAGCGGCCGTCCGTAAAGTCCCACCAACAGTCGCCGCCGCCCAACAAGCGCGCGCGGACGTTGTTGATTGCCTGGTCAATTTGCGAGGTTGATGCAGCGCAGATATTGCGGTACTGCGCCCTGTTATTTTGAGCGGCGCCGGATTTTACGCGGTTGGTGGGGATATGCGCCGAGGCGCTCCAGGCCACCATTACCGCGACAAATACCAGCCATAATTTTAATACACGCATGGTGAATATAATGTTTAAATAGTTTGGATCAGAATTCAAACAAGGCGCCGACGTACAGGCGACGCGGCAAGGTGAAATTACCCGGGTTGAGCATTACCCAGGAATAAGACGCCAGGTAGGAGGCCGGATTCCGGCCCTGATCTACAACGCCCTGGATAACGCTTTGACCTTCCGCCGTTGCGAGATAACCGTCGTCGGTGGGCGATCCGCTGTAGGGATACACATTGATGACGTTTCTGCGGTTCAGGATATTTGCAACGCGGAAATATACGTTCAGGTTCAACGGCCGGCGGCCGGGTGCGCCAAGCGCGAAGGATTTGTCGAGACGCAAGTCAATATTGAAGCGCCAGGGCAGGCGGTTGCCGTTAATTGCACCGATCGTGCCTTCGCCGCCGAAGCGGGTGGGACGCAGTTTGGCGGTATAAGGACGACCGGATACGGCCAGGAACTGTACATTGGCGCCAAAATTGGCGAGCACATCCACCCCGCCGATGCGCGGACCGTTGTAGCGGTCGCCGGAATCGAAGCGGTAATCAAAAATACCCTGGATATTGTGGCGCTCGTCGAAGTCGAGCGGATACAGGGTGCGGAGGTTACCGCGCGTGGTCAGACCGCGCTGGGAGATGGCGTTCGATCCGGTGCCGTCTGCGAATTGCAGGGTGTATGCCAGACGGAGTTCGGCGTTCTGCACGCGGCGCAGATCGTATTGCACCGTAAAGCCTTTGGTGGTACCGAAGTCAACATTTCCGAAGGTATTGTAGCGACCGATCGTGGGTACGAAGAGGATCGTACGCGACTGGATCATATCGCGCATTTCGCGGTAGTATGCGGAGAACTTGAGCGCGGAATTTTGGTTCAGGCGTTGCTGAAAGCCGACCTCATAATCCACTACGCGCTCCGGCAGCAGGTTTGCGTTATTTTCCGGCGTGCGGTTGGGCACGTAGAAGTAGAGGTAGTTCAGCGGCGTCATCTGCCAGTTGCTCGGTGGGCGCTGTACGAGCACATCGTAGTGCGCGAAGAAGTTGGCGTCTTCAGAGATCGGGAACGAGAAGGCGAGGCGCGGCAGGAAGTTGACCTGCGGGGTATAGTCTTCGAAGGCGGAGTTCGGATTGAAGCGCGCATCGAAGATATCATCGCCGCTGATGGTATCCAGCAGGAGCGGGGCGACTACGCCGCCGCCGAAGATCACGTTGCCGTCGTTGGCCTGGCGGCCGTCGGGGAAGTACCACGTGTCTCCATTGCGGTAAGCCTTTGTAGAGGGGTCGTTTTCACCGACTACATACACTTTGTAATCATCGCCGATATTAGCCGGTTTCACGCCGGCGCCGGGTACCGTCCGGTGGTACTGATCAGCCGACATGACCTCATACAGCGAGTATTGGTCGCGCATGACCTTCGTATTCAGGTCAAAGCGTTCTACGCGCATCCCCAGGCTGAAGATCATTTTATTGAACGTGAACTTGTCCTTGATATACGCACCCTGGTACAGCGGGCGCAGGGGCGCTACGGGGAAGGTACGGTAACCGTTCTCATCGCGCTGGGAAAAGAAGTCGTTGAAGGTAATATTATCGGTGGTCAGGTTGCCGAGGTAGTCATAGCCATAGTATCCGATCAGATTGCGCTCCGTGAGTTCGCGCGGGGAGAACATAGACAAGCTGAGTTGATCCGGGCGGAGGCTGTGCACATTCACGTATTCATTGAGGGGCAGGCCGAGCGAATTGCGCACCTCTCTGTAAAATTTGCCTTCCGGAAGATCCACGGTTGCCACTGCGAAACCCTGGAGCGAGTCGCCGATAATCGGCGACCAAGTTGCATCCCAGTATTTTTCCGTGGGTTGGTCATAATCAATCCCGTTGAAGTGCTGGTTGGCGAGCTGCGAACCCAGCAGCCAGAGGCCGAAGGGTGACACACCGTAGCTGCGCTCGTTGCGCTGTTCGTTCATGATCCCCAGTTGGATGCTGTGCACGCCCGTGCGGCCGAGTTTGACGTCGAAGTTCGTGGAAGCCATGAACGTGATAATATCCGACTGGCTCTTGTTAAAGGTGTTGAACACCAGGCCGGCGTTGGAGTGCATATCCGCCCACAGGTTGTCATATACACTCAGGAGGCGGCCGTTTTGGGCGGCGTAGGTAAAGAAGAATTCGTCATTGGCGAACTGGTTGTATTGCAGCAGTTGCGGGTTGGTGACGATGCGCTGGCCGTTTTGGTTGACATAGCCGGCTTCAAAGTTGCGGAATGCTTCCTGGTTGTCAATTTGTTCGATCAGACCGCGGTCGCTGGGGCCGCCGAAGGGCACGAAGTCAAAGTTGAAGCGGCCCATATAGCCGTAGTCGAAGAGCCGATCGCCGTGGCGCGGGTCGTACGACTGGCCGAGGCTGCGGTCGAAACCAAACTGGATCGTGTAGCTCGCGTTCGAGATGCTCACGCGTTTTGCGGAGGCGGCATCCTGCGCACCATCCGAGCCGCCGAGGCGGTGGCGGAGGCGGAACAGGCCGCGGTATTGCTGGTTGTACTGGGTGGGGTTGTCGTTGTTGTTCAGCAGACGCCAGCCACCCGGCGTGAATTGGTTGCGGACGTCCTTCAGCGTACCCGTGATACTGAAATCAATATTTTCGGTTGCGCGGAAGTCCAGTTTGGCGGTAACGTCCACATCCTGGCGACCTTCATTGGGCCGGTAGTTGAGCGCGTCCACGTTTTCGCCGACGAGCGTCTCGGCCGTCGGCACAATATTGCCTGAGATGGGCGTCAGCGGGAGCGCCTGGATTCTGCCCAACACATTATTATTCGTGATCACTTCCGGGTTGGCGATCGTACCGTCTGCATTGTATTGCAGGGGTGTGCCATCGGTGATTTCCTGCCAGTTGGCGATGGTGCCGTCCGTATTATACTTAAGCGGTGTGCCTTTCGCGACGAACACTGAGCTGGCCGGCGGGCCGTCGTCCCGTTGGCGGAGATACTGGCCGGAGAGGCGGAAGCCGAGCACGGTTTGTTTTGCGCCGTTTGCTTTCGTCCGGCGGATCAGCGGACCGGAGACGTTGGCAGTACCCAGCAGCCAGCCGTAAGGATCCAGGCCGTTGGAATTTTCAATCTCCACCGCGCCGTGGTATTCGCTGGCCGGACCTTTGGTGATCACCGAGATGACCCCGCCAGTCACGTCGCCGTATTCGGCGCCCAGACCGCCGGTGACCACCTGCAGTTGTTCGATGTCCTGTACCGGCGGCGTTGCGCCGGCTACGCGGATACCGTCAATGTAATAGTTGGTGGCATTGGAGCGGGAGCCGCGGATATTGACCGCACCGCCGTCAATGGAGGATGTGCCGGCGGTCGTGGCCACGATGGCGTTCACGCTCCGGGTCGGCAGGTTCTTGATCTGATCCGAGGTGAGCGTTTGGCCGGTGGCCGTTTCGTCCTGCTTAATAAGCGGCACTTTAAAGGTCTTGATCACCACTTCTGTGAGCACGGTGTTCGACATCGTTCCGTCCAGAAAGTTAATCTGACCGTTGAGCACCTTCACACCGGCATTCCGCAGGGTGGAAAATCCCGTGTAGGAGAATTCCACGTCATAGGTACCCGGGTCGAGGTTCAAGCGATAGTTGCCTTCGAAATCCGTAATGGCGCCGCGCACCACGTCGGTTCCCTTCAGCACCTTCACTGTAGCGCCGATGAGGCCTTCGCCGGACTCATCGGAAATCTTGCCTTGCAGCACGGTGGACTGCGCGATGACGGCGCCGGTTCCGAGTAGCAGGGCAATGGTTAAGAGTAAAGAACGTACCATAGAATTCAGCAATTAATTTGCAACGTACACAAATGAGCAGACAGAGATTTTACGAATATTTGATGAACGCCTTTTTTAGGCGGTGCAATAATAGTAAAAATGCGGCCAGTGATTAAATACTTTTGCCATAATCTCAAAATAAAGCAAAATTTTTACCCATTTTAGGGGATATCAGGCTTTTTTAGCGAGCACTGCGGCAATTTTTTCTACTAAAATTTCCGCAAGCAGTTTCCTAGACTCCACCGTCCAGCCGGCAATATGGGGACTTAAAATAACCTGATCCAGGGCGAACAGCCGGTGGTACAACGCGATTTCCGCCGGACTGTACGTTTCCGGTTTTTCATTTTCAAATACGTCGAGGCAAGCGCCGCCGCACTGACCTGCTTCCAACGCGTCGGCCAGGGCGTAGGTATCCACGCATTGCCCGCGCGCGGTGTTGATTAAAATAAATCCGGGTTTGCAGCCGGCAATAAAATCCCGGTTTACATAATGCCGGGTTTCTTCGGTCAGGGGGAGGTGCAGGCTGACGATATCTGCCTCCCGGCGGATTTCTTCTATATCGCACGCTTCCACCCAGGGCATTTCCTTTGAAAATCCCGTTTTGTACCGGTCGTGCGCCAGCACGCGCATCTCGAAGCCGGCCAGTTTGCAGGCCAGTTGGCTGCCCGTGTAACCAAACCCGACGATGCCGAGGGTGCGGCCGCGGAGTTCGACTCCCCGGTTCGCCTCCCGCCGCCACTCGCGCCGGCGCAGTTCGCGGTCGGCGCGCAGGAGATTATTCGACAAAGCCAGCAGCATCCCCAGGGCGTGCTCGGCTACTGCGTTGTTGTTGCCTTCCGGACTGCTCAGCACGGCCACATTTTTTTTCGCGGCATATACGCGATCCACAATTTCCATGCCCGAGCCCATCCGACCGACAAACTCGAGCTGCGCGGCTGCATCCAGCAAAGGCTGATCTACCAAAATTTTGCTGTTGATGATCAGGCCGTGATAAGCGCCGATGCGCGCACGCACTTCCGCCAGGGTAATGTCTGGTTCAAAATCGCAAGCGTACCCCATACGCTCCAATCCTTCTGTCAAAGACGGATGGCAATCATCCGTGATAAGCACTCTTTTCATGCTAACTGAAATCAAAGATAGACACCTTATAGTATATGGCGTATCGCCATTGAGCGAATGGCTGCGCCGGGTGTGTGAACCGATTGAATGAATGAGCGAACGTCTTGTTTGGGCAGGCCGCCTGTTTCCCGCGAAAGCGGAAATGCAGCGTTTTTTTTCCATTCCGTTATTCGGCGCGCGCGCATACTTAAATTTTCCGGAACTTTGCGCCGCGCGCTCGCGCATTTCAAAGCAAAGGTATTCTGAACCCGATATGAAAAAGATATTTTTTTTGATTTTCCTCGCCGCTTTGCTCGCTTTTTGCCAAAAAACGGAAAAAAAGCCCGCCCAAACATTGCAACTCTACGCGCGCTACCTGGCGCCCGAGGCGCAAATTCGGGTGGAAGCAACCCTCGAATCGCGCGAAAGCGGCGCGGCGCCTCAAAAAACGGAAATTCCGGGAGGCATTCGGTACAACGATTATCCGCTGACGGCGGTCAATGCCCAGGGCCCGCTCTACCTGTTCCAGCGGTCCTGGGTGTACACGCCGGATCACGTATTCAGTTGGCGGACGCCGGAGGGACAAACCCGGAAATTCGAGGCCCGCGTGCCGGCATTCGACAGCCTGCAGTTCGACCAGGCGGTGCTGCAGCGCGATGCACCCGCCCGTTTTGCCTGGAAAGGCGAACCGCTCGGCCGGGGTGAGGCGCTCACTTTTATCTGGGAAAAAATAGGCGGCGGCAAAACGGCCAAAATGGAGATTGTCAGCGTAAGCCCCGAGCCGTCAGTGGAATTTCCCGCCGCAAAAATTGCCGAACTCGAGCCCGGCCGCTGGGCGCTCTACGTGATCCGCCGGCAACTGCTGAAATCGGAAGCCGAGGGCCTGCCGGTTTCGGCTATTTTTGAGTATTACAGCCAGGCGGATACCCTTTTGATACAATAATTCCCAACATTAGGCCATTATTAACTATTCTCTTGCCCACGGACGCCTCCAAGGGCATTAATTTTGCACGGTTCAATATATTAAAATTCTATGAAAAACATCCTGTTTATTCTCCTTTTACTCCCGCTCTCGGCTTTCGCCTTCCAGCAGCCCAAAGCGGCCGGCGCAAAAGGTACCGTCACGCTCATCTGCAATATTGTGGATGCGCCGCCAGGCTCAGACAGTCTCCGCCTGTACAAAATGCAGGGGATGGGCGGCAGCGTGGTGGCTACCGTCGCAGCCTCTGGCGGCAAATTTGTTTTCAAACTCCCCGCCGGTCCGGCCAAACTCTTTGGTATCGGTTTCAGCGAAGCGGCCATCGCCAAAATAATCCTTGGCGAAGAACCCGAAATCACCGTCTGGGCAAACGCCAATTACCTCGACAAAGCGCGTACCATGAACTCCCCGGCCAATAAAGGCCTGGAAACCCTCCAACGCGAGTTTGAAACCTTCGCCACGGAAGAAGAGGCGCTCTTCGTGGAGTACCGCCAGACCTTCAACAACGCAACCAGCCGCGCAGAAGTCACCAAAAAGGCCCAAGCCCTGGGAAAACGCAAAACGCAACTGCTCGACTCCCTGAAAAACGCCAATTCCATCCTCTACAGCATCGCTTCGCTCCGTATCCACCCGGATTATCAGGCGGAAAACAAGGCCAGTTTGGATGAAATCGCCTTCACAGGGCAAACTTTTTTCAAATACGCCGATTTTACCGATAAAAATATGAACGAACTGCAGGACGTGTACGACGCGTTCAGCCAGTTCGCCGAACGCATCCTGAAATACGGCGCCCGCGAAGATATGTTCAAGCAAATTGCCCGCGAACAACTCGCCAAAATCCCCGAAAATTCCGGCGCCTACCGCCTCGCGCTGGGCGGTATCGTCAATGGCGTGAAAGCAAACGGCCCGCTGTACGTGGAGTTCGGCCGGGAATATATCAAACGCTACCGCGACAACAGCCTCGGCGAAGTCAGCCGCCTCGAATACGAACTCAAAAAGAACAGCGTGTTCACCACCGGCATGGAAGCGCCCGACCTCTCCGGCCCGACGCCCGAGGGCGGCAATTTCTCCCTCGCCCAACTGCGCGGCAAGTACGTCCTTATTGATTTCTGGGCTTCCTGGTGCGGCCCCTGCCGCCGCGAAAACCCCAACGTCAAAGCTAACTACGAGAAATACAACAAAAAAGGCTTCGAAATCCTCGGCGTAAGCCTCGACCGCGAGTCGGGCGCCTGGGTCAAAGCCATCGAAGCAGACGGACTTACCTGGAAGCATATCTCCGACCTCAAAGGCTGGCAAAGCGAACACGCCAAACTCTACTCGGTCAGCTCAATCCCCGCTACGGTGCTGCTCGATAAAGAAGGGAAAATTATCGCGCGGAATCTGCGCGGACCAGCACTGGAAGAAAAATTGAAGGAGATTTTTGGAGAATGATGCGATTTCGGATTGGGGATTTCGGATTGGGGATTGGGGATTTCGGATTTCGGATTGGGGGCTATTTCGGGTTGTTCCTGCCGATAATTGAAGGCAATAACCTACAATCGCCCCCAATCCCCAATCCGAAATCCCCAATCCGAAATCCGAAATCCCCAATCGTTACATTTGTTTCCAAACCCCCACATTCAACCCGGCCGTATTCAATTTTCCGGCCTTCGGCCCGATTCCGCGTCCCAGCGCCTGGCGCACAGCGGGCTCAATGAATACCGTATATTTTGCCGAGAGGGGGTACTGCAGGCGCAGGCCCAAATCCACCGTGAGGTAGGCATTGTCAAGCAGGCGACCGCCCTGTAGCAGCCCCTGGGCTTTTGGGCGCAGCTGCGCCTGTTGATCCGGCGCAATCACCGGCAGGCCGCTGGGCGGCTGTCCGGTAAAAACCAGGGTTTCATATTCGTACGACTTTTGCAGCGCCAGGTGGGCCGCGCCGCCCGCTACGGCGTGAACTTCCAATTTGCCGGATCGCCAAGCCAAGCGGGTAGCCCGCAGGGGGATACTCAGCAGATCGGCCGAAACGGTGCGCAGGTTCGTGCCGTAATAGACGTTGGGGATGTTCCCATCAAAGAGCGCCACAGATTTGGCGGGCTGGAACTGCCGGCTCGCGTACTGCAAACCGGTCTCGAATCCCCATTTCTTCCAACGGTAACCCGCGCCAAAGCCGGCACTGAAGCCGGCAGCACTGTGCCGGTAATCGCCGGCGACGATCCGGTTCCACTCGGCAGCGGCTAGCGCGCCTGCGTAGAAGCCCCTGTGCGCAGGCGCGGGCGGTGCGGGCGACTGGAAGCGGGACCGAACAGCCAAAAACGGCGGTACCGATCCAGACAGGGCCTGTAGCCCGGCGGGCAAACAGGAAATAGCAACCGGTTTTTCGACGGCGTCGTAGCGGGCTGCCGCCGATTGCTGCAGGGTTTCGGGAATGGGCGGGACGGATATCGCGGTAGAGACGCGATGCATCGCGTCTGTACGATGCGTCGCGGTAGAGACGCGATGCATCGCGTCTGTACGATGCGTCGGGGTAGAGACGCGATGCATCGCGTCTGTACGATGCGTTGCGTCCATATCGCGATCACGGGGCGCGCGGCGGGTATTTTTTGCGTGGGCGATGGTCGTTTTATCTTGCGCCGCAGGCGCAATAATTGATTGCGCGGCCACCGGTCCCTGCGTCGGGCCGAGCGGTCGGACGGGACGGGCGGGTTGATCGCCCGGGAATCCGGACAAATACCCTAAAAGCAATAAGAGCAGCGCGGCTTCAGCAATTTTGGTCCACAGAACACCGCGTTTACGCCGTTCCTGGACGAGCCGGCGCTCCATAGCCGCCCAGTCGGCCGGATCGAAGGCCGCCTCCAGGTTTTGCAGGCGGCGGAGCACGGCGGCGTCCACGTCCGACGGTTCTGCCGGTTGGCGAGCGTCCAGTTTTTTGGCGAGCGCCTCCCAGCTTTGCGCATCGTAGGGCGCGTCCAGGGCTTCCAGACCCGCCTTTAGTATTTTGTCGAATTGTGAATCTTCCATAGCGTTTAGAGCGTGTCTAAAATTATATTCTCTGTTAATATGAAAAGGATTTTTTAGCCAGACAAGGCGCTTTTTGCAGGCGTAATGGGACTAATTACGGCGAAAAAAAGGAACGAAGGTTGGCTGAAAAAGACTTTCATATTAG
>JBEIDF010000052.1:0-19799 GCA_040383605.1 Lewinellaceae bacterium | reverse complement strand
TTAGAGCGTGTCTAAAATTATATTCTCTGTTAATATGAAAAGGATTTTTTAGCCAGACAAGGCGCTTTTTGCAGGCGTAATGGGACTAATTACGGCGAAAAAAAGGAACGAAGTATGGCTGAAAAAGACTTTCATATTAGCGAGAAATATAATTTTAGACATGATCTAAGTGTTTGTTCAGATTGTGATTTCCGGGCAGCGACTGCCCGGAAATCACAATCTGAACAAACAATACAACACCCGCTGCCATGAATCTGCGTATCCTATTGCTTGCCCTCGTTTTCGCTCGGTTTTCGGCTTCCGCTCAAACCAATCCGGCCGTAATCCTCGATCCCAATATCCTCACTGTCCAACTCTACCTGGCCGGCGCGCCGCTCACGCAACCGGTGGTGGAACTCAACGCCGCCGCCGGCAGCCTGATGCTCGAATTCGATCACTACGGTCCGGATATCAAAGACTACCTCTACACCTTCCAGCACTGCAACAGCGATTGGAAACCCTCCGACCTGAACGACAACGAGTATATTGACGGTTTTACAGAGGATCGGATCACCGATTTCTCCAACTCCTTCAACAGCCTGACGAATTATACGCACTACCGGCTGGGCCTGCCCAACCGGAATATGCGCTGGTCTAAATCGGGCAACTACCTACTCAAAGTCTTTGATAACGACGACGACCGCCGACTGGTGCTCGTGCGGCGCTTTATGGTGGTGGAACCGCTGTGGGGCGTGGAGGCTCAATTCGTCCGCACCGCCCAGGTACAATACATGAATACGCACCACGAAATTGATTTCACCGTGCTGCACCGCAGTACCCGCGTCCAAAACCCAATCAACGATGTAAAAGCCTTCGTGCTGCAAAACGGCCGCTGGGACAATGCCATCGGCCCGCTGAGTACTAATTTCACTCGTGCGGGGGATCAACTGGTGTTCGACTACCAGGACAAAATTGTGTTTCCCGCCGGCAAAGAGTGGCGCTTTTTCGATATGCGCAGCTTCGATTATCGGGGCGAACGCGTGCGCCGGATCGAAGAGAAACGCGATTATTATGAGGTTACGCTCCAACCCGATGAAAGCCGCGCCAACACGGCGTATATCTTTCGCGGCGACCTGAACGGCCGGTATTCCATCGAAAACACCAACTTCAACCAGACGCTCTCGCAGTGCGATTATGCCCGGGTGCTGTTTTCTATCCAGCGCAACCTGCCGGAAGACGATGCAGACGTGTATGTCTTCGGCGAGCTTTCCGATTGGCAACTGCATCCGGAATTTAAAATGATATATGACCCCGAAGCCAAGGTGTACTACGCCGAACCTTTTCTCAAACAAGGTTATTACAATTACCAGTATGTGCTGGTAAACCGCGAAAGCGGCAAAATAGATGAGGACGGCTACGAGGGAAACTGGTACGAAACGGGCAATCTATACACGATTTTGGTCTATTTCCGCCCTTTTGGCGCCCGCTTTGAGCGGCTGATGGCGGCCGTCAGCCTCGATTCCCGGCAGCGGAACTGACTGGTTGGCGCGGCCAGTCAGTGCGTCTCCGCCCTGCCCAAAATTTTCCCGCGTTCATACATTTGCCGCAGGCGCTGCTCATCGGCGGCCTCCTGGGCGTCTGCTGCGGGCGGATCCATCTTGGACAAATCCGGTTGGCCGGCGTCTATCCAGGCAGTGTACCACACGCTGGCGACCGCGTGAATGGCCGCGCGCATCCTGCGCTCCACCATGCCGTCCAGGGCGTCCTGGTACGCGGCGGCAAATTCCCGGCAGGGGGCGAGCAACACCCGGCCGTTGCGCAGGTCGGGGCACATTTGGCGATCCGAGGGAAAATCGGCACGCAGTTTTTTTTCAAACAGCAGCACAGAATCCACCAGCCGGTTGCTCTCCAGCGTGATTTCCCAAAAAAACGCTGCAGGGTCTTCGATATACACCGGTTTTCCCACAAAATAATCATACGACTCGTCGGCAAACAACTCCGGGATGCGGCTCTCCCAAAAACCGTGGATGCCGTCCTGCCCGGTCTTCTGCCCGTTGTAATTGCTGGTCGTGTGCAAGGGCACGTGCGCATCGCCGATGTAATGCCCCATATCCGCGCAGAGCCGCCGGATGCTTTGGCTGTCGCGTTTTCGGAAGGCGCCGGTCAGCTGCCGCTGCATGCGGGCCAGGTTCCAGGGCAAAATGCCGTGCGCCGATAAGCCTTCGGTGAAAAAAGCAGACGAAAACCGGCGTTTATCCCCGATTTTTTCTAAAAAAAGGCGCAGGGAATCTATATCCAATTGCCGCTCGTCCTGGTAAAAAAGCGGCAATACCTGCCGATTAAAATACCTGCGATACCATCCGTCCAGGGAATCCGCCGCCGGTACAGCGCCGAAAATCAGCGCGGTATCGCCCGTTTCGGTCAGCCCGTACAGCGCAGCATGCCGCCGCAGCGCCTCCGAAAAATCGCGCGGGAGGCTTTCAAAGGGCGGCGCACCGTAGTTGTCCAGGTCAATGTAATGCCGAGGCGCCTCCCAGGCCGTTGCATAGCGCCGCATATCTGCGTCCGTCGCGTGATCCGAGATCCAGTCAATATTGGGTTTGAAAAAAACCATCATCCCGGGCGGCAGCGTCAGCACCGCCAACCGGTTGATGCGTCGGTGGGCAAAAAAGCCCCAGGCCGGCGCTGCGGCGCAGGCAGCATGACCGGCGCCGGGCGCGCGCGCAGGCGACCGCAGCGGCCGGGCGGCAAAACCCGCCACGGTGGCAAAAAACAGGATAAAAAGAAACGGTTTCATGTCCGGTCGGTATATTTTTTACAAAAATATCGCGGATTATTGGGTCGCACTTCCGGAAATTGCCGCACTTTGCCACGGTGCATAATGCACAGCCACATTTTGCCGTTTTGTAACATCACCGTCTCCGCACACATGAAATTTAACCCAGCGGTCGCCGCCCTGCTCTTCCTCCCCTGGCTCGCAGGCGCACAAACCTACCACACCGAGCAGCAAACCTCCGAGAAGGCCCGCAAGGCTTTCTACGAAGGGCAGGCACAGGCCAAAATCGGCAACGCCGCCGTGGCGCAAGGGTATTTTGAGCAGGCGCTCAAAGCAGATACGCTGTTTATCAACGCCAAACTCGCCCTGGCGGAAGTCATGGTGGATCAGGGAAATCTTTTTAAAGCAGAACAAACCTTCGAGGAGGCGCTGACCATGGCGCCAACGTACAACGACCTGACGTACTTCCGACTCGCCGAAGTGGAATGGAACCTGGAAAAATACGACGATGCAGTGGAACACCTGCGCGCGTTCCTGAAAAGCAGCGTGGAGGCGCCTAAATCCAGACAACGCGCAGAATATTACCTGAAACGCGCCCTGTTTATCCTGGACGCCCGGGCAAACCCGATGCCCTTCAATCCGCAACCGCTGGGCGAAGGCGTGAATACCGCCGCCAACGAGTATTTTCCAGTGCTGACCGCCGACGGCGAAACGCTCATCTTTACCCGCCAGGATACAATCCGGATGCCGCCTATGAACTGGCTGGTAAATGACGAAAATTTCTACTCCGCCAAACGAAATCCCGAATCGGAAAGTTGGGAAACGGCCCGCCCGCTCGAAGGCGTGAATACGGATCAAAACGAAGGCGCGCAATCTATCAGCCCGGACGGCTCCTGGCTGGTGTTCACTGCCTGCAACCGCACAGACGAGGGCGCACAAGGGAGTTGCGACTTGTACTGGTCTGTGCAGCGCCAGGAAGGCTGGAGCGCGCCCAAACCATTTAGCGGCACGATTAACGGGCGCGACTGGGATTCGCAGCCTTGCATCAGCGCCGACGGCAAGGCGATCTACTTCAGCAGCATCCGCACCGGCGGATTCGGCGGCGCTGACCTCTGGGTGACGCACCGACAACCAAACGGCCGCTGGACGCCGCCCCAAAACCTGGGCCCCAGGGTCAATACCGCCGGCGATGAAAATGCGCCCTACCTGCACCCCGACGGCCGCACGCTGTATTTTTCCTCCAACGGACACATCGGCATGGGCGGCTTCGATCTGTTTATGACGCAGGCAGAAAACGACTCCGCCTGGACGACGCCCCGCAATCTCGGGTTCCCAATCAATACCAAAGCGGATGAAAATACCCTGTTTGTCAGCCTGGACGGCCGGACGGCGTATTTCGCTGCCAACCGCCGCGAAGACCGCAAAGACCTCGACATTTACCAGTTTGAACTGCCGCCTGCACTGCGCCCGGCCGCCGCGACCTACGCGAAAGTCCGCGTCCGGGATGCCGCCACCGGCTACCCGCTCCAGGCAAAAGCGGATTTTATAGACCTCGCCACGGGCCAGACGTACGTGTCGGCGACGACGAAATCCGACGGCACGTTCCTGGTGTGCCTGCCCGCCGGCAAGGACTATGCCCTCAACGTCGCAAAAACCGGATATTTCTTTTACTCGGAAAATTTTAACCTGCTCGAAACGGCGTCGTTCGATCAGCCCTTTCGCTTGCAGGTCGAACTCCAGCCGCTGCCCGACAGCGCCGCCGCGCCGGAACCGGGCAAGCCCATCGTGCTCCGGAATGTGTTCTTTGAAACGGGTTCCGCCGCCTTGCAGCCGGCCTCCGCCTACGAACTGGATCGCCTTGCAGCCCTGCTCGCCGACCATCCGCATCTCAAAATCCGGATTAACGGGCATACCGACCAGATCGGCAACGAGGCCGACAACCTGCGGCTGTCCGAACTGCGCGCCCGCGCAGTCATGGACTACCTGATCGGAAAAGGAATCGCCGCAGCCCGCCTGCAATCGAAAGGATACGGCGAATCCAAACCCCTGGAGTCCAATGACACCGCGGAGGGCCGGGCTGCCAACCGGCGCACGGAATTTGAAATTTGGTAGATTACATTTTATTGTAACTGCTAACTAGTTACATTTTATCCAGCGTCTCCAACAGGTAGCCCCAGAATTTCTGCACCGAACTGATCTGTACCCGCTCGTCCGGCGCGTGCGCGCCCCGAATATTCGGGCCGAAAGAGATCATCTCCATGTCCGGATAATGCGCGCCGATAATACCGCATTCCAGTCCGGCATGGCAGGCGTTTACGTGCGGTTCGTAGGCGAAGCGCGCCTGGTATACGGTGCGCATTAGGTGGACGATGGCGGCGTCCGGACGGGGCGTCCAGCCGGGGTAGGCGCCGGAAAACTGCACCGTTGCGCCGGCGAGTTCGAACACGCTTTGAATAGCGCGGGCCAGATCCCATTTTTCGCTGTCCACCGAGCTGCGGGTGAGGCATTGCAGGCTGAACTGGCCGTTTTGTACCAGCACCCGGGCGAGGTTGTTGGAGGTCTGCACGAGGTCTTTAATATTCGGACTCATGCGGTGGATGCCGTTAGGGCAGCCGTACAGCGCGCGCAGCAGCCGGTGCTGAAACGCTAGGTCAAGTACGTGGGCGGGCAGGTCCGTGGGTTCCAGCACGAGGTCGAGGGCCGGGTCGGTCACGGCGTATTCAGCCTGCAGGGCGGCGCCCTCTTGCGCTATAAATTCCCGGAAATGCGCAGCGCGGTCGTTTGGCACGGCCAGTCCGGCAAACGATTCCCTCGGAATGGCATTGCGCAGGCCGCCCCCGTCAATTGAAACAATCCGCGCATCAAACTGCAGGGCGGCCTGGAAGAGCAGCCGGTTCATCAGTTTATTGGCATTGCCGCGGCCGAGGTGGATTTCCATGCCGGAGTGACCACCGGTGAGGCCGCGAACACCCAGCCGGAAGGCCTGGTGGCCGGCGGGCGCGGGGTCGGTTGGATACGAGCCGACGCCGGTAACGTCCACCCCGCCGGCACAGCCGATGGTGAGTTCGGTGTCGTCTTCGGTATCCAGATTCAGGAGGTACTTGCCGGAAAGTTGTCCGGCAGTCAGGGCCAGCGCGCCGGTCATCCCGGTTTCTTCGTCAATCGTAAAGAGCGCCTCTATGGGCGGATGTGCGATCTCCTTAGAGGCCAGGATGGCCATGATCGTGGCCACCCCGATCCCGTTGTCGGCGCCCAGCGTGGTGCCCCGCGCCTTCACCCAGTCGCCGTCCACGTACATCTGAATCCCCTCCTGGTCAAAATCGAACTGCGTATCAGCGTTTTTCTGATGCACCATGTCGAGATGGCTTTGGAGCACCACGACCGGGCGGTTTTCCTTGCCCGGACTGGCGGGTTTTTTGATGATCACATTGCCGGCGGGGTCCACTTCGGTGGGCAAGCCGAGGTCTTGGCCAAATTTTTTTATAAATGCAATCACGCGCTGCTCCTTTTTGGAGGGGCGCGGCACGGCATTGAGGTCGGCAAAATGGTTCCAGAGGGCGTCGGGTTGGAGTGCGCGAACGTCAGACATGGCGGTGCGGAATTTGGTGAAAGAAAGGTGCGTACGGGACAAAAGTAGGTAGTGAAACGGAATTATGCGGATGATTTGTGTTTTCGGGTTCATCTCATACAGCGCATTGACGCCGGTCATGGATTTTTGTTGCAAAGTGCGCGTACATTTGCATAAATATTTGCATTATGATACACAATTTCGCGTTGCGTTTTGGTTTGCTGCTTTGGGGCAGCGGCTGCGCCTTGCAAGCGGTTGCGCAGGACGCCCGGCGACTGCCGCTGGTCGTTTCGGCTTATACGGTCAATACCCAATTACCCGGCGGGCGGATTACGCCCATCCATCCGGGTCTGCAGGCAGGCACGGAATTCCGCTACAACCGTTCGGAAAAGAACCAGTGGTTCCAGACAGCCAAATTGGGCGTGTACTACCACAAATACTCCCAAACCGGCATTCAGCTGTATTCCGAAATCGGCTACCGCCGGGCGCTTTGGAAAAGATTGGGCGCAGAACTCCGGCTGGGCGCCGGCTATCTGCACGCGATATCCGATTTGCAGGCGTTTGAACTTGAAAACGGGCAATACGAGCGCAAGCGCACAATTGGACGTCCGCAGGTGATGGGCAGCGCGGCTTTGGGTTTGGGTTATCGGCTCGGTTCGGCGCCGGATGCTCCGCGGATTTTCCTGGATTATCAATTTTTTCTCCAGGCGCCTTTTGTAAAAAGTTACGTACCCCTGTTGCCTAATACGGCCGTGCATGCAGGCGTCGCTTTTCCATTTTTTAACCGTACTAAAAAGTAAATATCATGCGTAATACGATTTGGTTTGTTGCGCTGATTGCAGCGTTGCTCCTGCCCCAAAGCTGCGGCAAAGTGGAAATCGGCCCCAGCAGCAATTGCAGCTATACACCCTCGACCACACACCCGAAAGCAGCCGCTTTTCAGGCGGTACTGGACAAATACACCGCCAAAGGCCTGCCGGGTATCTCCGCGCTCATCCGCGACGATCAAGGCCTCTGGGTAGGCGTATCCGGCTGGGCCGATCTGGACGCGCGCGTCCCCATGCGCCCCTGCACGGTGTCGAAAGGCGCCAGCACCACCAAGACTTTCGTGGCCGTATTGACCCTGCTCCTCGCAGAAGAAGGGAAACTCAGCCTCACCGATCCGCTCGAAAAATGGCTGCCCGGGGAAGTCGTCGAAAAGGTGAAAAATGTCCGGGGAAGTACCATTCGGCGGCTGCTCGATCATACCACCGGGATCGCCGACGTGATTGAAGACAACGACTTTTACCTCGCTGTGCTGAACGATCCGCCGCACAAGTGGAAACCGGACGAACTCATCAAATTCGTCTATCACGACGATCCGCTGTTTCCCGTCGGTACGGATGTCGAATACTCCAACACCAATTACCTCCTGCTGGCTATGGTACTGGATAAAGTTACCGGCGGCGACCACAGCGCTGCGCTGCGCGCCAAGGTGCTGGAACCGCTCGGGTTGGCGGACACCTACTACTACCCGCACGACAATCTGCCCGCCGAAACAGCCCAAGGGTATTTCGACCTGTACAACAACGGGACTATCCTCAACCTGACCAATTACAACACCGGCAGCGGCAACGGATACGGCGGTATATACTCTACCGTCTTCGACCTGCAGACATTCATCGAAGCGCTGGTGCGCGAAAAACGCGTGCTCAAGCCCGAAACGCTCGAGCAGATGCTGAGCTTCACCAAACCCGACGACGGCTACAACCGCGAAAACGGACTGGGAATCTTCAGGGATTTCCTCGAACGGGCGCCGACCGAGTTCGCGTATGGCCACCGCGGCCGCGACCTGGGCTACACTGCCGATATGTTTTGGTTCCCTAACCAAGACTACACCATTACCTACCTCATCAATTATGGCACGGATGCGAAAAGCGATCTGCGCCCGGTGTTTCTGGATTTTCGGAAGGAAATAGTGGATGTGATGATGGAGTAGGGGCGTGCAAGCGCTTAATAATTATTTAAAACAGCAAATACCCGGCAACTACCTAACTTTGCAGTTTAAAACTATCTTATGTCGCAAACGAAAATCAGTATCATCATTCCCACCAAAAACGAGGGGAAGTACATTGGTCCGACGATCGAGCAGTTTCGCGATTATTTGGATAAGTACAACCTGGAAATAATTGTCTCCGACGCCAACAGCAAAGACGACACCGCCGCCATTGTGCAGCAATACAGCGCATCCTGGGGCGCGGAGCGGGTGCGCTTAGTCCAGAGCGATAAAAAGCAGAACATTGCGATTGGCCGCAACCTCGGCGCGGCGGCGGCAACGGGCGATATATTCTTCCACATGGACGCCGATGTGCGCATTCCGCAGCCCGATAAATTTTTCCCGGCTATCGTGTCGCGCTTCGCCGCGCAGCCCGAGGTCGTAGCCGCTACCACGCCGATCTGGGTGTACCCGGAAGAGTCCGGCTTTGCCGACAAACTCTACCACCTGCTCATGAACGCCATTATTCGGATTTCTTTTCCTTTCGGCGTTTTTTTAGCCAAAGGGGAGTGCCAGATCGTGCGGCGCGCGATATTTGAGCGGATCGGGGGGTATAATGAAGCCATCGTAGCCGGGGAGGACTGCAACCTGTTCTACCGGCTGCACAAAGAAGGGAAGATCATTTTCTTTCAAAACCTGAAGGTCTATCACTCGCCCCGCCGGTTCCGGGAGTTCGGTTACGTGAAACTCACCTGGATTTACCTGCGCGAAGGGCTTTGGCTGTTGATTCGGGGCCGTTCGTATTCTGAAGAGTGGACGCCGGTGCGGTGAGGGGTTTAGCGTTTTTCCAAGCCTTTGTAGGCCTGGAAAGACGTTTAGATCTTGTTCAAATTTTGATTTCTGGGCTGCAACTGCAAAATTTTATTTTTAACTGCGTTAAATTTTTTGCCGAATCGCCCGCATTCGGCTGCAAAATTTGCCTTGTTAAAAATAAAATTGCAGGTTCGCCTCAGAATCAAAATTTGAACTTGGTCTTAATCAGAATGAATTTAGAACTTGGTACAGATTTACTTTTTAAAAATAAATTTGTACTAAAAACGGCGCAGATTTACTTTTCAAAAGTAAATCTGCACTTTTTCGCCTGTTTTTTTTAAAAAAATTCCTGCTAACCAGTTACAATTCCAGCTGTTATTTCTTGCGCTCGGTCACAAAGGTGACCAAATCGCGGAGCGACGCGCGGGCGGGACTGTCCGGGAAGGTATCGAGCAGATCGAAGGCCTCTTGCCGGTAGCGGTACATAGCTTCTTGCGCGTACTCCATGCCGCCGCCGCCGCGCACGAGTTGAATGACCTCGGCTACTTTATCCGCCTGATCGCTTTCGTTGCGCACGATATGAATAATACGCCTGCGGGTGCTGCGGTCGGTATGCGCGAGCGTATAGATCAGCGGCAGGGTCATTTTTTTCTCTTTGATATCAATGCCCAGCGGTTTGCCCACGTCGTCGGTTCCGAAATCAAACAGGTCGTCGCGGATTTGAAAGGCCATGCCGATTTTTTCTCCGAATGCCCAGACGCGCTGTACAATTTCCGGGTCGGAGCAGGTGCTGGCGGCGCCGGCGCTGCACGCGGCGGCAATGAGCGAAGCGGTTTTTTGCCGGATGATATCGAAGTAGATCTCTTCCCGAATGTCCAGCCGGCGCGCTTTTTCCATTTGGAGCAGTTCGCCCTCCGCCATTTCTTTTACGGCGCGGCTCACGATTTCGAGGAGCCGAACCTGCTGATTCCGGATACTGAGCAAGAGGCCCTGCGACAACAGGTAATCGCCGACCAGCACGGCAATTTTATTTTTCCACAACGCATTAATAGAGAAAAAGCCCCGGCGCTCGAAGGCGTCGTCCACGACATCGTCGTGTACCAGCGTGGCCGTGTGCAGCAGTTCTACCAGAGAGGCCGCCGTGTAAGACGGCTCTTCGATCGGCCCGAAAAGTCGCGCGCTGAGCAACACCAACATCGGCCGCACCTGCTTGCCCTTGCGCTGAACAATATACCAGGTAATTTTGTCCAACAAAGGCACATGGCTGCGCATGGCGTCTCGAAACCGCTCTTCAAAAATATCCAGCTCGGCGGCGATGGGCTGCTTGATCGTGTCCAGGCTCATGCGCTCCAGAGGTTGACTGCGTGTGGCACGCTGAAATGATGATACATGTAAGATCGTGTTCAAATTTTGATTTCCGGGCTGCAACTGCCCAATTTTATTTTTAACTGCGTAAATTTTTCGCCGAAATGCCCGCATTCGACGGCAAAACCTGCCTTGTTAAAAAATAAAATTTTTGCAGTTTCGCCTCAGAATCAATTTCTGAACAATCTTTAAAACAAGGCGAAGGTAGAAAGGTTCCTTTGATTTCTTCTATCTTTGATTTTCCTTTGCCTCCGAAAACATCGTCTATGCTGATTTTCAAAACGGTCGCTGATTTACAATCCTGGCTGCGCAGCAAACGCCGCGAACGGGCCTCCATCGGGTTTGTCCCCACGATGGGCGCCCTGCACGATGGCCATATCTCGCTGGTGCGCCTCGCTAAACGCTCCGGGGATACGGTCGTGGCCAGTATTTTCGTCAATCCCACGCAGTTTAATGATCCGGCCGATTTGGAAAAATACCCCCGTACGCCCGGCCGCGACCTTGAAATGCTGCTCCGGGCAAATTGCAATGCCGTTTTTATGCCCTCCGTGGAGGAAGTGTACCCGCCAGGGCTCGATCTGCGCGTGCGCATTGACCTCGATCAGTTGGACCTGGTCATGGAAGGGGCTTTCCGTCCCGGGCATTTCGAAGGTATGATGACGGTGGTCAAACGGCTGCTCGATATCGTGCAACCGGATCACCTCTATATGGGCCAAAAAGATTTTCAGCAACTGACCATTGTGGCCAATATGATCTGGCAACTGGGGCTGGACGTCCAGTTGATCATGGTGCATACCATCCGGGAACGCGATGGACTGGCGATGTCGAGCCGGAATGCCCGGCTTTCTTCGGCGGAGAGACGCCTGGCGCCCGTGATTTTCAAAACGCTGGAATGGGCGCGCGATCAGGCGTATCTGCAGCCGCTGCAACAGGTTGCCGCCGCGGCCCTCGATCAGCTGGCCGCCGCCGGATTTCGCCCGGAATATTTTGAAATTGTGGACGGACATACCCTCTTGCCGGTTGATGACCTGTCAGACGCCGATACGGTGGTGGCGTGTGTTGCAGCCTGGCTGGGGAACGTCCGCCTGATAGATAACCTGGTTATTAAAAACGCCCGCTACTCCGGTTAAGATGTTGAACGCAACGACGATCTATGCACGCCTCCCACTGCGCCGGATGCTCGTACCAGCGCTGGTACTGCTTTTCGCCGCCTGCGAAAATCCCGCGCAAAAACCCCTGGACGCCAAAACCCGCCGACTGGTGGATTCGCTCGCCGCTGCGGGTATCCGACAGCAGCGCTTCGAGACGGACAGCCTGTGCCTGCAGGAAAGAACGCGCCGGCTGCCGCAAATCACCGACTCGCTGAAACAGGTCAGGCGCCGGGAAATCGAAGCGAAAATGCGCGCAACGCCCCGGTAACGATGTTGCGCTTATCCAAATCCAACCGCCTGCTCGAAGGCGCGCTCGCGCTCGAAGGCTCCAAAAGCATCAGCAACCGCGCGCTGCTGATGCTCACGCTGGCGGGCGCCCGGGCGGAAGAATGGCTGTCCCATCTTGCCACCGCCAAAGATACCCGCATTATGCAGGCTTTGTTGGCGCAGCCGGCGGCAGTGTATAATGCCGGCGACGCCGGTACGGTTTTTCGTTTTATGACGGCCTATCTCTGCCTGCAGCCCGGCGATCAGGTGCTCACCGGCTCCTCCCGGATGCTCGAAAGGCCCATCGCCCCGCTGGTGGACGCCCTGCGCGCCCTGGGCGCCGACCTCGAGTACCTCGGCCAGGAAGGCTTTCCGCCCCTGCGCATCGGCGGCGCCCGTCCGCGCGGCGGCGCAGTGAGCGTCCGGGCGGACGTGAGCAGCCAGTTTCTCTCCGCGTTGCTGCTGATTGGGCCGTATTTGACGGACGGACTGGAACTCTCCCTGCAGGGCGCGCCGGTGTCCCGGCCTTATCTGGATATGACCCTGCGCATGATGCGGTATTTCGGCGCGCCGGCCGACTGGATCCACGCGGACACGATCCGCGTGCTCCCCGGCGCGTATCGGCCGCGGCGGTTGCGGGTGGAGGCCGACTGGTCGGCGGCGTCCTACTGGTATGCTATGGCCGCTTTGTCTGATCGCACCGAGCTCGTCTTGCAGGGTCTGTATGCCGACAGCCTGCAGGGCGACGCCGTGATCGCGGAAATGGCCGCTGCGTTCGGCGTGGCGACGCAGTACGAAGCCGACGGCGTTCGGCTTCGCTATGCCGGCGCGCCTGCGCCCGAATCGCTCGATCTGAATTTCCTCGACTGCCCGGATATTGCCCAGACCCTGGCGGTGCTCTGCGCAGGTCGCGGTGTGCCCGCCCGGCTCAGCGGCCTGGCGACGCTGGCGATCAAGGAAACTGACCGCATTGCCGCCCTGCAATGCGAACTGCACAAAATAGGCGTCCAAATGAAGCCGACGGGAACGGATGCGTACCAATTATCCGGCCGCGCCGATCTCAGCAAGCACCCGGTTTTTGCCACCTACGGCGACCACCGCATGGCCATGGCCTTCGCGCCGCTGGCTCTGCTCGGCCCGATCGGCATCGAACACCCGGAGGTGGTGGAGAAGTCTTATCCGGATTTTTGGGAGCGTTTGCGTGCACTTGGGTTTGCGTGCGCGGATGTTTAGTAACCTGTGGAGGTGTAGTATATCGTTAAATAATCTGTTTCCCACTTCAGAAAATATCTCCCCGTGTTAAAAATAGACATTTTTTCCAAATAAATCCCTTTTTTGCACACAAATACGCGCTGCAAAAAAAATTAAACGCATCCCGCACATGAGAACCTGCCTTTTCGTCCTGCTGTGTACCCTCGCCCTGCCGCTCGCCGGGCAGCAACCCGGCGTCCAGGACAGCCTGCCCCAACGCCTCGTGCGCACCCGCGACGGCAATGAGTTCCTCGGAACGGTCGTGCGGGAAACCGCCGATACGCTGGTGCTCCAAACAAACGGATACGGCCTGGTGTCTATCCCAACCGCCCAAATCCGCCGCTCCCGAACGCTCGCGTCCAACGCCGCGCCAGGCAGCAGGTTTTGGTTCGACGGGCCGCTGGACGCGCGCTATTTCCTGGGCGCCAACGCCTTCGGACTGCGGGCGGGCGAGGGCTACTACCAAAATGTCTGGATCTCGCTGAACCAGGCGGACGTGGCCCTGAACGACTACTTCAGCGTGGGCTGCGGCTCGGTGCCGCTGGTGATCTTCGGCGGCCTACTACCCGTGTGGGTGACGCCCCGGGTGTCGGTTCCCCTGGTCAAAGACCGCCTGCACCTGGGCGGCGGCGCCTGGATCGGCAGTATATTTGCCGCCACCGCCGAGAACCGTACGTCTTTCGGATATCTCTACGGGCAGGCGACCTGGGGAAAACGCGACGCGAACATCTCGCTGGGCGGCGGCTACACCTACAGCAACGGTATTTGGGGACAAAGTCCGGTGCTCTCGCTGAGCGCCATGTACCGCGCCGGCAAAAAATTGGCGCTTATTACAGAAAACTACCGGTTTGGCGTCCAGGGCGATCGCGCGCTGGTCTTCTCCGGCGGCGTGCGCGTCATCGGAAAATTTATTTCCCTGGACGCCGCGATCGTGCTGCTCGGCAACGAATTCGGCGTTTTCGGCGTACCCCTGCTCTCCATCGCAACGCCCTTCGGCAATGCCGGCGCGCGCGCTAAAAAACGCGCTGGATCGCAATAGAAAATCTTTTAAAAGTGTTGTAAGTCAAAAAAAACCTACTTTTACCCATTCGTTTGTAAGCGCATGTTGGGTTTTTTTTGCCGAAGGCAAGACGAAGACAAAATGACCTGCATGCGCCAAAAGCCAACTTTGTGTCTGAAAATTCTGATTCTACCTACCTCCCGCCGGTCACAAAAAACGACCGCCGAACCATCAACGGCTGGGCTTTTTTCGACTGGGCGAACAGCGCCTACGCGCTGGTAATCACCGTGGCTATTTTCCCCGGCTATTTTCTGACGCTTACGGCCGACAAGGTGCGTATTCTCGGACTGGAAATGTCCGACAGCACGCTGTACGCCTGGTCTATCTCCCTGGCCTATTTGCTCATCGCCGCGGTGTCGCCGCTGCTGTCGGGTATCGCCGATTACGGCGGCCACAAAAAGCGTTTTTTGCGCTTTTTTACCGTGTTGGGCGCGCTGTCCTGCATTTCCCTGCTTTTTTTCACCAATATGGCCACCTTGTGGGTGGGCGTCACGGGTTTTGTACTCGCCACGGTGGGCTTTGCCGGGGGTATTGTTTTTTACAATGCCTATTTGCCGATTATTGCCACGGAAGACCAGTACGACCGGGTGAGCGCCAGAGGTTTCACGTACGGCTATATCGGCAGTGTGATTCTGCTGGTAACCAATTTGATCGTGATCATGAACTACCAATGGTTCGGTTTTTCGGAAGGGTTGAAAGCCGTGCCGACGGCGTTTATCATGGTTGGACTTTGGTGGCTGGGTTTTTCACAAATCCCGCTGCGCCGCCTGCCGCCCGACCGCAAGTCGGATACGAGCGTCAATTTGCTGACAAAAGGGTATGAGGAGGTGCGCAAGGTGTGGCGAATTGTGCGCCGCGACCGGCCCACGCTGGCTTTTCTGGTCGCATTTTTTTGTTTTAACGCCGGCGTGAACGCCGTACTCTTCCTGGCTTCTGTTTTTGCAGAAAAAGAGTTGCACTTCGACGCCACCGGCTTGATTTTGCTGGTGCTGATCCTCCAGATGGTCGCGGTGCTGGGCGCCTGGGCGTCCACGCGCCTGTCCGGCAAAAAAGGCAATAAATTTTCGCTGATGCTGCAACTGGTGATTTGGACGGCGATCTGCATAGCCGGCTTTTTTGTCCAGACCGGGCTGGATTTTTATCTGCTGGCCGGAGCCGTGGGCCTGGTGATGGGCGGCATGCAAGCGCTGGCGCGCAGCACCTACGCCAAATTTTTGCCGGAAGATACCCCGGACACCGCCTCTTATTTTAGTTTTTTTGATGTGATGGACAAAATGTCCACCGTCGCGGGCACTTTTGTATTTGGTTTTGTAGAAAAAATGACGGAGGGTTGGGAGTTGGTTCCCGGCGTGACCAGCGGGATGCGCAACAGCGTGCTGGCCTTGTCGGTATTTTTCCTCGTTAGTTTGGCTGTGCTGGCTACCGTGCAGGTGCGGCGCATCTCCTTGTGATCAACCAATCGCGTTAGGATCATGGATTTCAACTGCTTATTCGACATCGTCTCTTATCAGCGCCACCGTTTTCCGCAGGCAGTGGCCGTGGCCGGTCGCCGGCAGGGTGGCGACTGGCGCCGCTGGTCGGTTGCGGAACTGGAAGACGCTTCCCGCAAACTGGCCGCTGCGCTGTACGATCAAGGGCTTCGCCCGGGCGATTTTGCCGGTATCCTGGCGCACTGCGGCAGTCCGGAATGGCTGTTGGCCGATTTGGCGCTGCAGCGCCTGGGCGTCATCGTAGCGCCGATCCATGCCACGGCCAGGCCCGATGAGGTGGCGTTTATTCTTCGCGACAGCGGTATGAAACTCTGTTTCATCAGCAATGCGGACATGTTGGCCCACCTGAGGCGCAGCAGCGCCGCGCTTCCCAGGCTGGCGGCGTTTGCGCCCTTACCGGAACTGCCTGATCTGGCGTCGTGGCTGGAACAGCCGGTAAGCGCGGAGGCGACCCGCTTTGTCGAAGAATTGGGCGCCGATCCCGATGCACCCGCAACGGTGCTGTACACCTCCGGCACCACCGGCCTGCCTAAAGGCGTACTGCTGTCACACCGCAATATCGTGAGCAACGTAAAATCCGTATTGGCCATCGTGCCAATTGACCAGTCTTATGTGGCCGTCAGTTTTTTGCCCCTGAGCCACATCTTCGAGCGGATGGTGCTGTACGTCTATCTGGCGGCGGGCGTGTCTATCTGGTACGTGGAATCGCCGGAGGAACTGCCCGCTACGCTCCGGGAAGTCCGGCCGCATATTTTTACCGCCGTACCGCGGGTATTGGAGCGTTCGTACGACCGCCTGTTGGCGCGCCGCGCTGCGCTGGGCAAAGCAGGCCGCTGGATTTTTGACTGGGCGGTACGCCTCGGCTGCCGTTACCCATACACGGGCGGTGGTACCGTACCCTTCGTTTATCGGCTGAAACAGCGGGTTGCGGACGCATTGATTTTTCGGCACTGGCGCAAGGCGCTGGGCGGGCGACTGCAAGTCATCGTGGTGGGCGCTGCCGCCCTGCAACCCCGGCTCGGCCGCCTCTTCAACGCTGCCGGCATCCGGGTGCGGGAAGGATACGGGCTGACGGAAACCAGTCCGGTCGTGGCCTTCAACCGCTTCGAACCGGGCGGCGTGCACTTCGGTACGGTCGGGATTCCGGCGCCCGGCGTGGACGTGCGCATTGCCCATCCGGATGAAAACGGCGAGGGCGAGATCGAGGTCCGTGGGCCGAACGTCATGCTGGGCTACCTGCACAATCCGGAAGAGACCGCCGCCAAATTTACCCCCGACGGCTGGCTGCGCACCGGCGATACCGGCCGATTTGAGCACAAGCGATTTTTGAAAATCACCGGTCGGATCAGCGAAATATTCAAGACCAGTTCGGGCAAGTTCGTTGCGCCGGCGTACGTGGAAAGCCAGTTGCAGCAATCGCCGTTCATCCAGCAGGCGCTGGTTGTCGGGTTGAACCAGCCGCATGTCGGCGCGATCTTGTCGCCCAATTTCGACGCGCTCGAAACCTGGTGTCAGGAGCACAAAGTGCACTGGACCGCGCCGGAGTTCATGATTTTCAATCCCAAGGTGCAACAGTTATTTGAAAAAGAAATTGAGGCCATCAATCGGGAACACCTGGAGCCCGTGGAGCGCGTGCGCGTCTTTCGCCTGACTGCCGATGCCTGGACGGCCGAAAACGGCCTGCTGACGCCGACGCTGAAGCTGCGGCGGAAGGATTTGACGAAGCAGTACGAGCACGTGTTGGAGGAGATGTTCGGGTAGGGCGGAGGTGGATGTTTTCGCGCTGCGCGCGTTTGGCGCCCAAAAAGGTTCCGGTTTTCGCAGCGCCCCGGCAGTGCGGCGGTAAAAAAAACGCTGCAACTCGTTGACTTGAAACGAATTACAGCGTTTTAAAAAAAATTCGGAGGTCTCGAGCGGATTCGAACCGCTGTAGCAGGTTTTGCAGACCTGTGCCTAGCCACTCGGCCACGAGACCGTTTTTAAAATCTTGCAGTTTTGCGCCGAGGAAAACCCGGCTTACATTTTCTGCATTCCTTTAACGGAGCGCAAAGATAAGGGTTTTCTCCTGAAAATCGCAAGTCTGGCGGTAAAAGAAATTTTTAAAAAAAACATTCGGGAGAAGAAAGTTTGCAAGCCAAAATCAAGGTCTATATTTGGGCGCGCTTGCGCAAACGCCGAGAAATATTTGGCAAAACGCCAATTTTATACGAAAAATTTAACGAAATGCTATGGGCAACCAACTTCAAACGCTCGATTACATTGTCTTTTTGGTGTACTTTGTAATTGTATCCGGTTACGGTTTCTGGATTTATCGCCGCAAAAAATCCGCTGAATCCAGCGCAACCGACTTTTTTTTAGCGGAAGGATCTCTGACATGGTGGGCGATTGGCGCCTCCCTGATTGCGTCGAACATCAGCGCGGAGCAGTTCATCGGGATGTCCGGCTCGGGCTTTGCGATGGGCTTGGCGATCGCTTCGTATGAGTGGATGGCTGCCGCCACCCTGTTGGTTGTGGCGGTTTTCTTTATGCCGGGGTATATTGCCAACAAGATTTACACGATGCCGCAATTTCTGGAGCGGCGGTTCAGTCCGCTGGTAGCGACGATGATGGCGGTGTTTTGGCTGCTGGTGTATGTGTTTGTGAACCTCACTTCGATCCTGTACCTGGGCGCCATTGCGGTGTCCACCATTTCCGGATTCAGTTTTACGGCCTGTGCGGTGTTTTTGGCGGTTTTTGCCATTATCATTACGCTGGGCGGCATGAAAGTGATTGGGTACACGGATGTGATTCAGGTGGCGATTTTGGTGTTGGGCGGGTTGGCGACGACCTACCTGGCGCTTGACCTGGTGGCGCAGCAATTTGGCGGCAGCGGCATGTGGGCCGGTTTGGGCCAGTTACAAAAGCAGGCGCCCGATCATTTTCACATGATTTTTGACGAATCGAATCCTTATTATAAGGACCTGCCGGGCATGACGGTGCTGATCGGGGCGATGTGGATTGCGAATTTGAATTATTGGGGCTGCAATCAGTACATTACGCAACGCGCGCTGGGTGCCAAGTTGGAAACGGCCCGGAGCGGGCTGCTCTTTGCCGCGCTGTTGAAGATGATGATGCCGATTATTGTCGTGGTGCCGGGCATCGCTGCGTTTGTGCTGCACCAGCAGGGCATGTTCCAGACCGAACTGGTCAATGCAGCCGGCGAGGTAAAACCGGATAAGGCGTATCCGGTGCTGCTGAACCTGCTCGGCCCCGGGCTGAAAGGGCTTTCTTTTGCAGCGCTGACGGCGGCGATTGTGGCGTCTTTAGCGGGCAAGGCCAACTCGATCGCCACGATTTTTACGCTCGATCTCTACAAAAAGTATATGAAGCAGGACGCGTCGGAGGATACGCAGGTGCGTATTGGACGCTGGGCGATCATCGCCTCCATGATTATCGCGGTGTTGGTCGCGCCCCAGTTACAGCGCCTGGAGCAGGGTTTTCAGTTTATTCAGGAATTTACCGGTCTGATTTCTCCGGGCGTTGTGGCGATCTTCCTGCTTGGCTTTTTCTGGAAACGCGCCACGGCGCCGGCTGCGCTTGTCGCGGCGCTGGCGACTATCCCGATGGGTTTTGGCATGAAATGGCTCCTGCCGGATGTGCCCTTCCTCGACCGCATGGGCTGGGTGTTCCTCGTGTTGGTGGCCGTAATGGTCATAATCAGCCTGCTGGATCCAACAAGCAAGGACAATCCGAAGGCGATGCGGGTGGATGCTGCCGCTTTCCGCACCTCGCCGGTTTTTGCGATTGGCGCGCTGCTGATCACTGGCCTGTTGGCGGCGCTGTATATTGTGTTTTGGTAGAGAATGAGGCTGTATCGCAAGTATTCAACGAAATCAAGCAGCAAAATAAAGTTTTGATCGAGCGGCGGGGGGGGGGGGCGGTTTGTGGGGCCGCCCCCCCCCCCGCCGACCGGGTAAAAAGGTGTTTATTTTTTTGACACCCAAGGGTGTTTTGGGTGCCCTAAACCTCCCCCCCCACCCGCCGCTCGATCAAAACTTTATTTTGCTGCTTGATTTCGTTGAATACTTGCGATACAGCCTCATTCTCTACCAAAACACAATATAC
>JBEIDF010000051.1:0-19820 GCA_040383605.1 Lewinellaceae bacterium | reverse complement strand
GCGCAGGCGAGGCGGTCGCGCTTGAGCTGCACAGCATAGTAATCGTTGAGATCGTCCAGTCCGACGACCTCATCGCCTCGCTCCAGCAAGCGATGGACTACGTGGAATCCGATGAATCCGGCGGCGCCGGTGACGAGTACTTTCATGGTTGGCGGTAATGGTTTTTGCTCCCGCAGAATACGCGGAGAGGGGGGGGGCCGCAGAATACGCGGAATACGCACATATTAAGAGGGGGGATTACGCGGAAAGCGGGGGTTCCCGCAGAATACGCGGAGAGGGGGTTTCCCGCAGAATACGCGGAATACGCATGAAATATGATCGATAACAATCCACAATCGAAAAAAATCCGCAATCTGAAATCTGAAATCCGCAATCTGAAATCCACAATCGTTTCACGCGCTTAATCGCTGGATAATAATCGGTGCGGCAATGCGAAAAACCACCGTGCTCACGATAAAGGCTGTTGCGGCGATCGCGCAGAGCGTTATCCAAAACACCGGATTTTGTACCTCCTGGCCGGTCATGCTGTTGCGGAGCCCCTCGATCATATAGGTAAACGGGTTCCAGCGGATCACCGTCGCGAGCAGGCCCGACTCTGGCCGGGCGTACACCACTGGCGCAGCGTACATAAGGAACGGCAGCGCGGCATTTTTTAGCCGGGAGATGTCCGGAACCAGAATTTCTACCGGCAGGAGCAGCACGCCAATGGAAACCAGTGCGATCATCACAACGGCCAGCAAGGGTAAAAACAGCAATAGGGAAAAGGAGGGGGATATGTTGAAAAAAAATAGCAGGATTGCAATCAGGAGGACTTTGAAAAATGCCCGGTACAATAAATTAAAATACGACAGGATCACCAGCGCCTCTTTCGAAAAATTAATTTTGGTGATGATGCTCTGGTTGGCGTTGAAAACCTGCAGGGGCTCCGACAGGCATTCCGTTATGATCGCCCAGACGCTCGTACCGGCCAGTACAAAAAGCGGATAAGGCAGGCCCACATCGGCCGAGCTAATCACCCCCGTTCCGCGCAGGAAAATCCAGATGATTGCCGAACTCAGGGTGGGGTACAAGGCCCACAGTGCGCCAAAGTAGGTGGTGCGGTAGCTGGCCTTGAACTCCCGCACGAAGATCTGCGTGGCGAGGTAGAGCCCGTCTCGGTAGCCTTGCAGCCCTTCGAGCAGGACGCTTTTCAGGTTATGCTTGTTTTCTGCGCTATAAACTCTGACGGGTAATTCCATAAATTGGTATCAAATTCAGTTTATCTGGTTTTTTAGCAAAACGCGCACGGCTTCGCCGTCGAAAGGTCGCAGGGACTTTCGCAGTATGATCGCTGGGCCGAGTTTTAAGATCATTAGGCAAGGGCAAAAATAATTTTAATTTTTGAATGCGGAGAGGGGGTTCCCGCAGAATTCGCGGAATTCGCGGGAACTGTAACTGCGTATTCCGCGAATTCTGCGGGGAACCCCCCTCTCCGCGAATTCTGCGGGAGCCCCCTCTCCGCGCAATCCCCCCTCTTATTCTGTGCGTATTCCGCGAGTTCTGCGGGAACCCCCTCTCCGCGAGTTCTGCGGGAACCCCCTCTCCGCGTCTTCTGCGGGAACCTAGGCCTCCCCGAAGCCCAGCGCAAAAAACAAACTTGCAAACCGCGGCAACCGCCGCCATCCCCGCTCCCGCGCCGCCAGCGACCAAGCCACGCGGGCCTGCTGCCGGAGTGCCGGCAAATCCTCCCGCACCTGCGTCACTTCCGGCTCGTATTTACCGGCCAAACGGCGCGCCAAACGGCGGACGACCGATTCCACCGGTCCTTGCAAGATCAAAATCCAGAGCGTCAGCACGCCGCCGCCCCGGAGCAGCAGGCCGGCGAAAGGCCATTGCAGATACCAGCCCAAGCCCCCCAACAGGAGTAGCAGGGCCGGTACGCGGAGCTTTTGGAGCAGCGATTTGCGCGGCCGCGCGGCTGCCGGTTCTGTTTCCGAGGCAGGCTGTGCGTTGCGCAGGGCTTCCAGCAGTTCGGGCGGCATATTCCGGACAGTCTCTGGCAGCCGGCCCGCCCACCAGCCGATGAGCAGTCCGAAAACCAGGTGCGCCAACAAGTATCCGCCGACAATCCACTGGCTGCCGCGCACATCTGCGGATACGCCGAACTGCTCCAGGATCTTAATAGTGAACGTATCCACGGCTTTCCACAGTCCGACGCCGAACACCAGCGTGAGCACCAGCAGCCGTTGCAGGCCCGATTCGACGGTGCAGACTGCCCCGGTGAGCAGGCAGGCACTCCGGAAATGCGGGATCAGCCGGAAACAGAGCATGCTGAAAAATGCCTGAAAGCTGACTGCGATATAGGCGGTGAGGGGACTGTGGGGGCTGAGCCCGAACTTGATGGCGGAAACGATGATCCAGGCGCGGGCGATGGGCGCGCTGCGCGGCCGGTTTTGCCAGGCCAGCAGGGCAATCGCCACCAGGGCAATACCGCCTACCAGGATGCCCGTAAAGGGCAGTTTAAATAAATGGAGCAAGCCGCCCAGTCCGGCCTCCGATAAAGACCACAGGGCGGTAAGCCGGCGATTGACGGCCGAATGGGGCGGTTCCTGTTGTTGCATGGATCGGTAAATGCGCGGTTTTTGGGGTAAAACTAGGTTCCGGACAGCCGGGGAAGCGACCGTTTTTTGAAAAAATTCGGCTTGGAGCAGGATTCCTATTCCTGTCCGGCCGCCTTCAACAGCGCGTCGGTGTCCCGCACCAGCGATTCCATGGAACGGAGCAGTTCCGCCTTGCGCTGCAGTTGTTCGGCGGCGGCGGCAGGCTGCCGGGCGGCGCCGGTTTCGCGCAATTCCTGGTCGGTTTGCTCGATGGCCTGCAGTTCGCCTTCAATATTGCGTTTGCGGGTTTCCAGCTCGTCGAGGCGGCGCAGCAGATTGGCGTCCACGTGTTGGGCGTGCTGTCGGATGGTGCGGTAGGCGCCGCCCAGTTTTTCCAGCGCGGCATCGTACTTGCCGGCGTCAAACTTGGCTTTTTCCGATTTCAGCAAATCCCAGGCGGCTACTACCGTCTGTCCGGATTTTACAAATACGTCTTTGGATTGGGCTTTTTCCTCGCTTGTCCCATAAAAGTAGTTATAAACCAAAATGGCGACAAGCAGTACAACGGCAAATTGCAAGAGCGATTTCATAACTTCTTATTTTGTCCGGTAAAGAAACAAAATTCTTGTGTAATCCGGTAGATTGTTTTTTCCTGGCGCCGTATTCTGCTGCTGTCGTATATTTGAGGGTTCCCACGGAGAGGGGGCTCCCGCAGAATTCGCGGAACCCGCGGAGAATTTTTCGTGAATTCCGCGAATTCTGCGGGACAATCCCCAATCCGCAATCCGCAATCGTACCATGGTTTCCTTCTCCCGCCACATCCTCCCCAACGGCCTGCGCCTCCTCATCCACGAAGACCCCAACACGCCGTTGGTGGCTGTGAACACCTTATATTATGTGGGTTCGCGCGATGAGCGGCCCGACCGCACGGGTTTTGCGCACCTTTTTGAGCACCTGATGTTTGCCGGAAGCCGGCATGTAAAAGATTTTGACGAGCCGCTGCAGCACGCCGGCGGGGAAAACAATGCGTACACGACGAACGACTACACGACATTCTATGAAATCCTGCCCGCAGAAAATCTGGAAACCGCCCTGTGGCTGGAGAGCGATCGGATGGCGCATTTGCGGATTTCCGAGCGGGTGCTGGATGTGCAGCGGCGCGTGGTGGTGGAAGAGTTTAAGGAAACTTGCCTGAATGAACCGTACGGTGACTCTTGGCATCATATCTCGGAGATGATGTACAAACAGCATCCGTATCGCTGGCCGGTGATCGGACTGAATCCGCAGCATGTCGAAGAGGCACGTTTGGAGGAGGTAAAGGCTTTTTACCAAACCTGGTACCGGCCCAACAACGCGGTGGTGTCCATTGCCGGCAATATTAAAACGGAGGAAGCCCTGCGGATGGCGGAAAAATGGTTTGCCAATATTCCGGCCGGCCCGGCGCCGGTTCGGAACCTGCCGCCCGAGCCGCCCCAGACCACCGCGCAACACCGGGTGTTGGAGGCGGATGTGCCGATCCCGGCAGTCTATTTGTGCTTCCGCACGCCCGCCCGCGCGCACGACGATTTTTACCCGCTGGATTTGCTCTCGGATGTGCTGTGCAACGGCCCTTCCTCCCGCTTGTACCGGCGCTTGCTCAAGGAGCAGCAACTTTTTTCTTCGATTGATGCGTACGTGACGGCCAATTTCGACCCGGGGCTATTGATCGTGGAGGGCAGGCTGAATGCGGACGTTCAGCCGGAGAAAGCCCTGGAGGCTATCTGGGCCGAACTGAAATTGCTGCAAGAATCGCCGGTGGACGGTCGGGAGCTCGACAAAATTCGCCACCGGTTTGAGAGCACCTTGGTGTACTCCGAACTCAGCATCCTGAATAAGGCGCAAAATCTGGGTTTTTACGAAGCGTTGCAGCGCGCAGAACTGATGAACGAGGAGACCGATCGCTACCTGGCAGTCTCCGCCGCGGAGATGCAACGCGCAGCGCAGGTCACTTTCCGACCGGAAAATTCCGCTGCACTTATTTATGTGCCGAAGCGAGAAAATCTTGCGCAGGCTGCGGATGCTGGCTGAAATTTTCTTTTTCGGCTTGAAAAGCCAAAACATCTTGAATAAATGCCTTTTTTGATTTTCATTTTAAAAATCAAAAAAGGCATTTATTCAAAATTCTATCCCCTTCCTAGAAAAACAGCCGCAGGACAAAAAACAGGAGGAACGACAAAGCGAAGCTGACCGGCAGGGTCAGCAGCCAGGCGAGCGCGATATTGGTGATCGTCTTCCGTTGTAAGTTTTGAACCCCGCCGGAGGCCACCATCGTACCTGCGATACCGCTCGACAGCACGTGGGTGGTACTCACAGGCAGGCCAAAGGCCGTGCTGACGCCGATCGTTGCGGCCGCGCACACCTCGGCGCTGGCGCCTTGGGCGTAGGTCAGGTGCGATTTGCCGATTTTTTCTCCGATAGTCACGACAATGCGCTTCCAACCGATCATGGTGCCGATTCCCAGGCAAATGGATATGAGCAGAATGGCCCAGGGAGGCGCAAATTCGTAGGAACTTTTGAGCATTTTCAGGTCCTTTTTAATCGCCGGCGCCATGGCGGCCGGGATCACGCGCCCTTTGAGATCGGCGTCCAGCGCTTTGGCGTATTTCTGGATGCCGTTTCGGAGCGCAAATACCTGATTCTTGTTTTTCAAATCTGCGCTGTCTATCTGGATGGCCAGTTTTCCGGCTTGCTCGGCCATGATTTGCATGTGTGCCGGCTCTTCGACCGTGTTCAGGTTTTTGCGTAGCCGGCTCTCGATAGACAGGGCGGCATTTTTGAATTCTTTTACCTGAATGTGCTGGTTGAGGGCAAATTGCAGGGGCATAAACGCCATCATCACGACCAGCAGCAGCCCGACGCCTTTTTGGCCGTCGTTCGAGCCGTGGAAAAAGCTCACCAGGGTGCAGGTCAGCACCAAAATTCCCCGAATCCACATGGGCGGGGCTTTCTTAGCATCGGGTTCTTTGAATATGGACTTCTTTTTGACGTACGTTTTTAGCAAAAACATCAGGATAATCGCCATGCTAAAGCCAAACATCGGAGAAATGAGCAGGGACAGACCGATATCAGCCGCCTTGCCCCAGTTGACGCCTTCTCCGCCGTGCGCCAGGAAAAAGCCAAACCCCCCGCCCAGCAGGGCGCCGATCAGGGTGTGCGAACTCGAGCAGGGAATCCCGAAATACCAGGTGCCCAGGTTCCAAATAATGGCAGATAATAACACCGCCAGTACCAGCGACACATTCTCTCCCAGCGATTGGAAAATCAGATCGTTCAGTGGAATGAGTTTGACGATGCTCATCGCCACGGCGATGCCGCCCAGCAGGACGCCCAGAAAATTCCAGATACCCGACCAGACGACGGCCACCATCGGCCGCAGGGTGTTGGTGTAGATGACGGTGGCAACGGCGTTGGCCGTGTCGTGAAAACCATTGATCGCCTCGAAGATGCAAACGGCGAGCAGGCAGACGATCAGCAGGAGGGAGGCGGAAGTGGAGAGGTCAGCAATGAAAGAAAAGACCATGGACGCTTCGTGTTAGTTAGAACAAATAGGATCAATCGGAAGCAGCGCAAAGATAGTGCGCCAATTTAAAGCAAACATTAAGTCTTTTGTTGGAAGCAGGTTGGTTACTCCCCGAGCAGCGGCAATCGCACCTCCACCCTGGTGCCGGTTTCATCCTCCTTACCGGCGCTTGAGCGGTCAATAATGTGTACAAAAGGCCCTTCCGCGTTTTTGTTGTGCAATTGGTGCAGCAGGGTAAGCCGGTCGCGCGTGATTTCCATGCCCCGGGATCGGTGCGTTTGGAACGTCCCTTTTTCGGCTTGTTTTTCTTTACCTTTATTATATCCGACGCCGTCGTCTTCGATGGAGCAAAGCAGGGAGCGTTCATCAGGGCTGAGTTGGAAGCTGATGATGAGCAGGCCGGATTGCCGGGGGCGGAGGCCGTGCTCGATGGCATTTTCCACAAATGGCTGCACGATCATGGTGGGGATTTTGATCTCCTCCGGTTCGGCGTCCGGCGGCGGCACGATTCGGAACTCGAGTTGGTCGCGGAAGCGCAGTTTTTTATTGATTTCGAGGTAGCGGCCGATGAATTCGATTTCCTGTTCGAGCGTCACGACCTCCAGATCGGAGTAATCCAGCGATTGTCGGATGAGCTTTGCGAAGCGGGCGAGGTAGGTTTCGGCTTCGCTGTCGCGGCCGGAGGTAATCAGCCCCTGTATGGCGTTGAGCACATTGAACAAAAAGTGCGGATTCATTTGGGCGCGCAGGGCGCGCATCTGCAAGCCGGCCACCTGTAATTTGGCCAGGCGGGCTTCCTGGCGGTTGCGTTCGAGTTGGTAGCGTGCTTCCAGTTCCTGTCGTTCGTGGTGTTGTCTTTCTTTAAAATGTTGATCGGCGTGGTGGAGCGCGCGATTTTGCCAATGGAATGCCTCGGCGTAGTTTTGTCGGCTGCCGTACAATTCGCCCAGCGTCTGGCAAATTTGGCGCATAATCAGCGGGTCGGCTCCGCGGAGCCCGTGCTCGTAGGCCTGCAAAAAATGGCGCTCGGCAGTTGAAATATCGCCTTGTCGGAGCAGTAAATTGGCCTTCCAGGTTTCTAATTTGGCCAGATTACTGAAATCAGAGGGTCTGTCGGGGCGCCGGAATAGCGAGAGCGCCTCGTCGAACTTGCGTTCTGACTCTTCGGGCTGGTTGTTGATAAAGGCGAGGATCGCCAGGTTGGACAGCGCGAACACCTTGGCCTCCACGTCGCCCTCGCCGGCGGTGCGGACGGCGTTTTGAAAATGTCGGATAGCCTCCTCTTCGTCCTGCTGCGCCAGTGCAACCCGGCCGGCGTTCACATAGTGCCAGGCGAGGCGGGGCTTTAGTTGGTGTTTTTCCAGCAGCAGCAGCACGTGTCGGTAGGCGTCGAGGCTGCGCTCTTTGTCCTCCAGCCGCTCGTACAAGTCCCCTAATCCGCTCAAAACCAAGGTTAGAATATAGCGGTCTTTTAAACTGGCCTGGGCGCCCATGCCCTCCAGCAAGCGCCGGGCCTCCTGGAGTGCGTCGAGGGCTTGGCGCTCGTTGCGCAAATGCAGGTGCAAAAAACCTTCGCGGCAGGCAAATTGGGCTTTCAATCGGCGCGATTGCGGGCCTTTAATTAGTTTGCGGCCCCGTTCCAGGCACTCCTCCGTGGCGCTCCAGTTCCGCTGGTTGACATACACTGCCGCCCGGTCGGCCCAGATTTCTGCCAGTTGGGCGCTGTCGGACAGCGCTTCCAAAATAGCGGCCGCCTGGTCAAATTGCGCGAGCGCCGCATCGTAGTGCTGCCACTGATTTTGTAAAAAACCGTTGTGTCGGTGATAGGCAAGCCGGACGTCGAAAGCGGTTTGGGGGGTGATCTCCCGCTCCAGCAGCGCCAAGATTTCCTTGGCCTTGGTAAAATCGGTGAAGGCCCATTGCGCCAACTGGCTGCTCCATTGGCGCAGGGTGGCGTGCATTTTTTTTTCGACGGTGGAGCCGGGAGGCATGCGCGTGGTTGAATTATGCCGCCAAAGATAAGAAAGGAGAATTTATTCTGAAGAGATCTTTACGAAACGCTTATTTTTACGCAAAATCTGTCGCATGAAACGTTTTTTACTTCTCCTCCCGGCATTGCTCGGATGCCTCCAGTCGTGTAATAACGCTGCAACCCAAACTAAAAATACGATTTTTACTGTGAAAAATTCCATTTTCCAGGCTGGGGCCTTCACGCCGCCCCGCCCCGATCAAAAACCGAAAACGCTGGTAGCACCCAATGGCGACCGCCGGGAAGACCCCTATTACTGGCTGAATGAACGCGAAAATCCGGCGGTGCGCGCGCACCTGGAAGCCGAAAACCGGTACGCAGACTCGGTCATGGCGCCCGTCGCCGCCCTGCGCGACCAACTTTTCCAGGAAATGAAAGCGCGGATCAAAGAGGACGATGATTCCGTGCCGTATTTCAAAAACAACTATTGGTATTATGTCCGCTTCGAAGCCGGCAAAGAATACCCAATCTACTGCCGGAAAAAAGGCAGTTTGGAGGCGCCAGAGCAAATCCTGCTCAACGTCAACGACCTGGCGGCCGGACAGGCCTACTGTGCCGCTATGCCGGCCGGCGTGAGTCCGGACAACCGGATACTGGCCTATATTGTGGATTATACCGGCCGCAATTTGTACCGCGCGCATTTTCTCAACCTCGAAACGGCCACGCAACTGCCCGATTCCTTTGAGGTGGCCGGTGCGATCGAGTGGTACGCTGATAGCCGGCATGTGGCCTACGACACCAAAGACCCGGTGACGCTCCGCAACGACAAAATCTGGCGACACAAACTGGGCGATCAGCCCGGCGCAGACGCATTGCTCTATGAAGAAAAAGACGAGACAAGCTACGCCTATTTATCCAAATCAAAATCCGAAAAATACCTGTTCGTCAGCAGCGGCTATACCGAAAATATCGAATGGCGATACCTGGACGCCCACAACCCGCAGGCCGCGTTTACCTGCTTTAAGCCCCGGGAAAAAGATTTTGTGTACGACCTCGACCACCACGGCGACCGCTTCCTGATCCGCACCAATTGGCAGGCGCGCAATTTCCGCCTCCTGGAGACGCCGGTCAATAATACCGCGCCCGCAAATTGGAAAGAAATTCTGCCCCATCGCGAAGACGCGCTGCTGTCCGGTATGGATGTATTCGAGGATTTCCTCGCGCTCAGTGAGCGCAAGGACGGCCTCCAGCAAATCCGGATTATCCGCTGGGCCGACCGCCAGGAGCACTACCTGGATTTTGGCGAGCCAACGTACAGCGCGAGTATTTTCCCGCTGCCCGATTATCGGTCGAAAACCCTGCGCTATAATTTTTCTTCTCTGAAAACGCCGTCCACCACGATAGACTACGACATGGACAGCCGCGCCAAAACGGTGCGGAAGGTCATGCCCGTGCTCGGCGGCTTCGAGTCCGGCAATTACGAAACGGCGTTCGTATGGGCGCCCGCCCGTGATGGCGCGCGCGTGCCGATTTCGCTGGTTTACCGGAAAGGCGTGCCCCGCGACGGCCAGGCGCCCTGCCTGCTGATCGGATACGGCTCCTACGGCTTTTCTTATGACCCCGCCTTCCAGCGCGACGCGCTCAGCCTGCTGGATCGCGGTTTCGTGGTGGGGATCGCCCATATCCGCGGTGGGATGGAAATGGGCTATCGCTGGTACGAAGACGGCAAGATGATGAAGAAAATGAATACGTTTAACGATTTCATTGATTGCGCCGATTACCTGTGTAAAGAAAAATACACGGCCGCCGACCGCCTCTTTGCCAGCGGCCGCTCTGCCGGCGGTTTGCTGATGGGCGCCATCGCCAACCTGCGGCCGGATCTGTTCAAAGGCATCGTGTCCGGCGTACCCTTCGTGGACGTGCTCACCACCATGAGCGATCCCAGTATCCCGCTCACCACCGGCGAATACAGCGAGTGGGGGAATCCGGCCGTGCCCGAACAGTACGCGTACATGAAAACGTATTCGCCCTACGACAATCTGCAGGCAAAAGCCTATCCGAATATGCTGATCCTGACCTCCTTCGCCGATTCGCAGGTGCAGTACTTCGAACCGGCCAAGTACGTGGCCCGCTTGCGCGATCTGAAAACAGACGACAACCTGCTGCTTTTCCACACCAATTTTAGCGGTTCGCACGGCGGCTCCTCGGGCCGCTTCGAGCGCCTGAAAGAACGGGCGATGGAGTACGCGTGGATGATTGGGCTGTTGGGCGGGTCTTAAAGCTTGTTCAAATTTTGATTACCGGGCCTTTGAAGCCCGGTAATCAAAATTTGAAGCTGCAGCGTCACCGCCCAATCGCAATCCGCGCCCAAAAATTGCCGGCGCGCGCGACATAAATTCCAGTCGGCAGGTTTCCGACTTCCACCGAATCCGCCTCCCCGGCAAGCGTTTGGATCAACAGGATCCGGCCGCTCAGGTCGGCGATCGAAATCCGGAGCGGAAATTCCGGGCGTGTGGTTGCGGGGAAAACGAGCCGGAACGCGCCGCTTGTCGGATTTGGATAGATCAACAGGCCGGCGGTCGGCGCACGCGGATCGGATGAAACTGATGAAACCGGATTCGCCTCGATGGCGCCGATGGCGGGCGGGTTGGCAAATAATTGCTGCAGGTAGTCCAACTTGGGTTCGATCAAAGGCAAGCCTTGCCCGGCGGCCGGACTGCCCGGCGGAATTGAAAAATCTTCATTTCCCGGATTTTGGAGCAGGGGATCCTGGTTTAGCACGGGATCCGTCTCGGTCACCGGAAGATTTGGTCCGCTCCAATTGGGATTATCCGCCTGGAACCACAGATTGTTCGAGAACGTAAATGTTTCGGGCGCTGTATCCGGGCCGATATTGGTCACGACCGGATTCGCATTCGATAGTACGACGAGATTATTGCGGAACAGATTGTTGCCGCAAGGCAAAAAACGGCTGGTATCCACCGTTTCCTGTAGAATTCGGATGGCCCATTTGTCGGGGCGGTAGATCGTGTTGTGGGCGACGTCCACCTCGACGGCGCCGACAAAGGCGATTGGGGCGATTGAGCCGATGAGGATATTGGAAAAAACCTGAACGCGGGCCGCTTCAAAATGCGCGGTATCAGGTCGGAAAAATTCCAGTCCGGTACTGCCGCCGATATTCAGGGTTCGCTGGCCGCAGTTTTTGAAAAAATTGCCGGCGATGCGCAGGTTTTCGCAGCCGCCCTTGCTTTGAATGGCATTGGAGCCCATGTTTTCGAACCGGTTGCCGCTGATTGTTCCAAAATGACAGCCCACCATGTCAATACCACTGCCGCCTGCCGAGCCGTTTTGGAACTGGCAGCCGCGGATTTCAAAGTGATCGAGCCCGGATAATTTCAGCAAATCGTTGTTGCCACTGACCGCCATGTCCCGGAAGACACACCCATCAAAAACGATGTGGTGCGCGGGGGAGTCGTAACTTCCGCCATCGTCCAGGTTCAGGCCGTTGCCCGTTTGGTGCTGGAAAATCAGGCCTTCGATGTGCAAATAAGCCGGGTCGGTGAATTGGACGGCATTGTTGCCGCCTTCAAATACGACAGTCGCTCCGGGAGCGTTCCTGATCGTAATCCATTGATCGGGCAAGCCCTTCAAATTGGCGATATACAACCCGCCGGGGTAAGTGCCGTCGTGCAGCAGCAAGGTGTCGCCGGGTTGCGCCACGCCGGCTGCCGCGCTGAGCGTGGGGTAGGGTTGCCCCGGGCCTATATGCAGGACAGCAGCTTGCAGGGCCAGGCAAATGCGCCAAAGCGCAATGGATAGGAATACTTTTTTCATACGCACAGCAATAGAGCCTATTTCAGCGTTTAATTGCCAAATATAGGTGTAAATAGTTTAAATATCGCATCGAAACAGGAGGATTTTCCCATGAAGGCAATAACTGATAAAAAATGCCCCTATTTTTGCCTTCGGCAGAAAATCCAGGATACGCTCTGAACGACCCCTAGGATGCCCACCCCATTGTCCGCACGCCTATTATATAGGTAGGAAATGCCCCACAATCCGCAATCCACAATCCGCAATCATACACATGCCTACCATCCGATTCACCATACTGCTTCTGGCGCTTCTGTTCGCCCGGCCGCTGCTTGCCCAAAAAACCATCGTCCGCGAATGGCAGGATGCCCTGCTGTTGGCCATGCAGGAAGACTTGGCGCGCCCCCACGTGCAGGCGCGCACGATGTTTCACCTGTCCGTTGCCTTCTACGACGCCTGGGCTGCCTACGACGACGAAGCGGGCGCCTACCTGCTCGGAAAAAACGTCAACGGATATACTTGTCCTTGCAAGGGCGTTCCCAAAGTGGCCGACCCGGAGGCAGCGCGGCGGGAGGCGATGAGTTTTGCGGCTTACCGTATTTTGTCGGCGCGTTTTATGCAGTCGCCGCAAAGTACCTCCGCGCTGTTCCGTTTCCGCGACATCATGAAAACGCACGGGTACGATTTTCGGAATTATTCCCTTGACTACGCTTCTGGTTCGCCGGCGGCCCTGGGGAATTATATCGCCCAGTGCGTGCTGCAGATGGGCATGGCGGATGGCGCCCACGAGGATCTGAACTACCTCGACCCGACGTATCGTCCCGTCAATCCACCGCTGGAAATCGCCGTACCGCACCCGTTTCCGCCGGCGAATCCCAACCATTGGCAGCCGCTCAAGCTGAACCGTGCGATTGACTACGACGGCTATCCGGTGGCGGAGTGTCGCTGCCTGGGTCGGCCTTTTTCTTCGCTGCTCGATTCGGTGGATAAAGACGGTCGGGTTCGGTTTACGGGCACGCAAAGCTTCCAGGGTACGCATTGGGGTGGGGTGGCGCCTTTTTCAGGCAAAAAACAGGATATGCAGACCTATCGCCGCGGTGAACAGGCCTACCGCATCTGGAAAGATCCCGGCGCCGACTTTTTCCCGCAACTCGACACGCTGAAAGGCGGCGGTACGTCCAAAGAATTTCAATGGAATTTCGCGCTCGTGGCTGCGTGGTCGGCCCTGCTCGATCCGGCAGATACCGCCCGCTGGGACGTGTCGCCCCGCAGTATGGGCAACCTCCAGGCCTATCCGCAAAACCTGGCGGGGCTGCGCGACTTCTACGACCTTAAAAGCGGCCGCGACCCCGGCGCTGGCCGGGACTTGAACCCCCGCACCGGGCAGCCGTACGCCGCGCAGTGGGTGTCTCGGGCCGATTTTCTCCGCGCAGCCGTGCAGTACTGGGCGGAAGGGCCGAATGCGGAAACGCCGCCCGGGCACTGGCTGGGCCTGCTCCACTACGTCAGCGACCAGCCCGGATTGGTTAAAAAATTCAACGGCAAAGGGCAGGTACTGAGTGATCTGGAATGGGACGTGAAGGCCGGTTTTACGCTCAGCGCCGCCCTGCATGACGCTGCCATCGCCGCCTGGGGCGTAAAGGCCCGCTACGAAGGGCCGCGCCCGGTCACCGCCCTGCGCTACCTGGCCGCGCGTGGCCAGTGCACCGACCCCAAACTCCCGTCCTATCACCCGGCTGGGATCCCCCTGATTCCCGGGCGCATCGAACTGGTCAAAAAAGGCGATCCGCTCGCAGGACCGAAAAACGCCCAGGTGGGCAAAATAAAATTCTACGCCTGGAAAGGGCCGTTTGCAGTAGAGGATCCGACGGCCCAAGTCGCCGGCGCGGGCTGGATTCTGGCCGAAAACTGGTTTCCGTACCAATCCAAATCCTTTATTTCGCCGCCCTTTGGCGGATTTGTCTCGGGCCATGCCGCTTTTTCGCACGCGGCAGCAACCGCGCTGAGCTTACTGACCGGCGACGAGTATTTTCCGGGCGGACTGGGCGAGTTCAAAATCGCAGCCGACAACCAGTTCCTGCGCGTGGAAAAAGGCCCCTCCGCCGAGGTGGCGCTACAATGGGCTACCTACCGCGACGCCGCCGACCAAGCCAGCCTGTCCCGCGTCTGGGGCGGCGCCAACGCGCCCTTCGACGATATCCCCGGGCGCCGGCTCGGTATGGAAGTCGGCACGGCGGCCTTCCGCCAGGCGGCCGGCTACTTCTATAAGGACGCTGACCGCGACGGCGTTTTGCGCTTTGAAGACTGCGACGATACCAACGCCGCCGTGTATCCCGGTGCGCCGGAGCTGTGCGACGGGCTGGATAATGACTGCAATGGCAAGGTGGACGACGTAACGCCCCCCTGTACCGGCGGACAATGACGCAGGATTTGCGCGCATTCCAAATTTTATTCCGCCGGACTAGGTCAAAATGCCCCGCTTCCTCATTTTTTTCTGAAAAATATTTTTCCGGGCATTTAAAAATCAATTAGTCGTTGTACTTTTGCCGCCGATTTGAACAGGCCTTACAGATCCGTGGTTATGATTGCTCTTAGAATATTTTTTATATCCCTCTTAATCAGTTGCTTGACAGCCGTCGGCTTCACGCAGCACGATGGTCATGCACATCCGCAAACGGAAGAAGCGGGTGCGACGACAGCGTCCGAAGCATCGCAGGCCCACGATCCGGCTGCAGCGCATACGGGTTGCGGTCATCCGGACGATCCAAACAAGCCGTTCAGCGCGGGCGAAACCGCCCTGCACCACATCGCAGACGCGAATACCATTCATATTTTTGGCGATTTGTACCTGCCCCTGCCAGCGTTCTTGTACGCACCGGGTGCGGGTTGGACGATGACGACGACTGCTGCCTTTCACCCGCATCACCACGGCAACGGTACGGAGGCTTATAAGCGCTACGTGTTGGTACACGGAAACATCATGCGGATCAAGGACGCCGCTTTTCCGATGGAAGCCACGCCGGTGAGCGAGCCGACGCATGAGGCGCGCGAGGTGAACGGAAAGGAGAAAATGATCTATTTCGTGCAAGCCAACGGCAACTGCTATGAGCTGGAGGCGAAAACCACCTTTGACGGCGGCATGATGGGCGGCGGCGTGACTGGGTTTTACGATTTTTCTATTACCCGGAATGTGTTCACCATGTTGCTGACCGTGCTGGTGCTGTTTTTGGTATTCCGCTCTGTGGCCGTCTCTTATAAAAAGCGGGAAGGACAGGCGCCGAAAGGGCTTCAGAATTTCTTTGAGCCGTTGGTTGCATTTGTCCGCGACGATATTGCCAAGCCGAACATCGGGCATCATTATGAAAAATTCATGCCGTACCTGTTGTCGGTGTTCTTTTTTATTCTGGGCCTCAATTTGATTGGACAGATTCCGATTTTCCCTGGCAGCGCCAATGTGACGGGTAATATTTCCGTGACCATGGTGCTGGCGGTTATTACGTTTTTAATTACCAACCTGAGTGGCAACAAGCACTACTGGGAGCACACCCTGTGGATGCCGGGCGTGCCGCCGGTGTTGAAAGTGCTGATCCTCACCCCGGTTGAAATCCTCGGGATTATTTTGAAGCCCTTCACGCTCATGTTGCGTCTTTTCGCCAACATTACGGCCGGGCACATTGTGATCGTGGCTTTTGTGGGATTGATCTTTATTTTTGGAAAAGCCGGCGCCAGCGTAGGCGGCTCGGCCATTGGCGCAGCCGTCTCCGTTCCGCTGACGATGTTCATGATGGCCCTCGAATTGCTGGTGGCTTTCCTGCAGGCATACATTTTCACCATGCTCTCCGCCGTGTACTTTGGTTTAGCCACGGAGGAAGCGCATCATTAATATTTTTATTATGAATTTAGCTACTATTGGTGCAGGTTTAGCCGCTATCGGCGCCGGTCTGGGCATCGGCCTGATCGGTGGAAAAGCCACAGAAGCCATCGCTCGCCAACCGGAGGCTACCGGCGACATCCGCGGTATGGTCATCCTGACCGCCGCACTGGTCGAAGGTGCTGCCCTGGTTTGTATGGTACTGTCTTTCTTCGTCTAATAACGGAGACCTGCCAAAAACACGCCGGACGGCAGCGGGACGGTTGGTCGCCGCGCCGTCCGGAAACCTAAAAAGTAAAACTCTGAATTTTTGATATTGATCATCCTATGATATTTCTGGCTGACTTTTCTGTGATCCGCCCCGAACCAGGTCTCTTGATCTGGACGCTGCTCATTTTCCTCCTCTTCTGGTTCCTCATGTCGCGATTCGCATTCAAGCCGATCGCGGAAGGCCTCAAAAAACGCGAAACGGATATCCAGGACGCGCTCGACCAAGCCAAAAAGGCGCGGGAAGAAATGGCCAACATGCAGGCAGAAAATGAAAAATTGCTTGCCCAAGCGCGAGAAGAACGCGCGCTGATCCTCAAGGAAGCAAAAGAAGCGAAAGAGGAAATCATCGCCGAAGCAAAAGACCGCGCAAACAATGAATATCGCCGCAAGGTGGAAAGCGCTATGCAGGATATTGAAAATATGAAGCAGGCCGCCCTGGTGGATCTGAAAAACCAGACCGGGCAAATGGCGATCGAAATCGCCGAGAAAGTCTTGCAAAAACAACTGGCCAATAATCCAGACCAAGTCGCGTACGCCAAAAATCTGGCCGAGCAGATCAAGATATAATCTCCCGCAGAATCCGCGAATTCCACGGGAAACCCAATCCACAATCCGCAATCCACAATCCGCAATCCAACATGTCTGTTTTACGCATCGCCACCCGTTACGCCAAGTCCCTGCTTGATCTCGCGATCGAGCAGCAGAAATTGGAACCGGTGTACCACGACGTTCAGGTACTGGCGTCTGCCGTGCAAAATCGCGACCTCGTGCTGCTACTGAAAAGCCCGATTATCCAGGGCGATAAAAAGATTGCAGCCATGGACGCCTTGTTTAAAGGCAAGTTGGACGTGCTCACGCTCGCGTATGTCCGCCTGCTGGTTGAAAAGGGCCGCGAGGCTTATCTGCCGGAGATTGCTCGGGAGTTTGTGAGTCAGTATAAACGATATAAGCGGATTACGACCGTGCGCGTCATTTCCGCAGCCCCGCTGTCGGAGGAAGTCATGACTGCCCTGCACGGCAAGTTGCTGGCCAGCCACACTACATCGGATCAACTGGAGATGGAAACCCGGATAGATCCTAAATTGATCGGCGGCTTTGTCGTGGAATTTGACGACAAGCGCTATGACGCCAGCGTGATCAATAAACTCAACGAATTGCGCGTCGAGTTTAAAAAGAACCTGTATATCAAAGAGTTTTGATAATAACCCAAGGCATTGAAAACGCCGTTTTGAATTAATGAATCAATAAATTTGCAACCATGGCAGACGTCAGACCGGAAGAAATCTCGGCGATACTGAAACAGCAATTATCAGGCTTCGATGCCGCTACGAATCTCGAAGAAGTAGGTTCCGTTTTGCAGGTGGGCGATGGTATCGCCCGCGTGTACGGCCTCAACGGCGCCCAGGCGGGCGAACTCGTGGAGTTCGAAAACGGCACGCGTGCCATCGTACTTAACCTTGAGGAAGACAACGTCGGGGTGGTATTGATGGGTACTTCCGAAAATATCCACGAAGGCTCGGTCGTAAAACGCACCGGCGCTATCGCTTCGATCGAAGTGGGCGAAGGCTTCGTCGGCCGCGTCGTCAATCCGCTCGGTCAACCGATTGATGGCAAAGGGCCGATCGCTGGCGCCCGGTATGAGATGCCGCTGGAGCGCAAAGCGCCGGGCGTAATCTACCGCCAACCGGTAAACGAACCGCTGCAGACGGGTATCAAGGCTATTGACTCGATGATCCCGATTGGCCGCGGCCAGCGCGAGCTGATTATCGGCGACCGCCAGACGGGCAAAACAGCCATTGCTATTGACACGATTATTAATCAGAAAGAATTTTACGACCGCGGTGAAACGGTGTACTGCATCTATGTAGCCGCCGGCCAAAAAGCCTCTACGGTCGCACAAGTAGCCCGTATCCTGGAAGAGTACGGCGCAATGGCCTACACGGTGATTGTGGCGGCTTCGGCCTCCGATCCCGCGCCCTTGCAATTCTATGCGCCGTTCGCCGGCGCCGCCATTGGCGAATTTTTCCGCGACACCGGCCGTCCGGCCCTGATCGTATATGATGACCTCTCCAAGCAAGCCGTCGCCTATCGCGAGGTGTCGCTGCTGCTCCGCCGCCCGCCGGGCCGCGAAGCATATCCGGGCGACGTGTTCTACCTCCACAGCCGCTTGCTCGAGCGCGCAGCAAAAGTAATCAATGACGATGGCGTAGCCCGCCAGATGAACGACCTGCCCGAAAGCCTGGTGAAAGCCGGCCTTATCAAGGGTGGCGGCTCGCTGACGGCCCTCCCGATCATCGAAACGCAAGCCGGCGACGTATCGGCCTATATCCCCACCAACGTAATCTCTATCACCGACGGACAGATCTTCCTCGAATCCAACCTGTTTAACGCAGGGATTCGCCCCGCAATCAACGTCGGTATCTCCGTGAGCCGCGTAGGCGGTAACGCGCAGATCAAATCCATGAAAAAAGTATCCGGTACACTCAAGCTCGACCAGGCACAGTACCGGGAATTGGAGGCCTTCGCTAAATTCGGTTCTGACCTCGACGCCGCCACACAGGCTGTATTGTCTAAAGGCGCGCGCAACGTGGAAATCCTCAAGCAACCGCAGTACTCCCCGGTATCCGTCGAAAAACAAGTCGCGATGATCTACCTGGGTACGAATAACCTGCTGCGCGACGTTCCGCTCGACAAAGTGCGGGAATTCGAAGAAATCTTCCTGATGCGCATGGAACAAGGCCACCCGGAAATCCTGGAGGAATTCCGCAAAGGCAAACTCGAAGACGCCAGCCTGGCGAAAATGAAGGAAATGGCCCTCGATCTGGCAAAACAGTACAAGAAAAACTAAAATATGGCCGGCGGTTTAAAAGAAGTACGCGAACGCATCAAATCGGTAATCGGCACGCAGCAGATTACGAAAGCCATGAAAATGGTGTCGGCAGCGAAGTTGCGCAAAGCGCAGGGCGCGATCGTACAAATGCGTCCCTATGCCAACCGACTCAATCGGATGCTCTCCAATATCCTGTCGAATCTCGACGGGGATGCCTCCACGAGCTTCGGCGTAACCCGCGAGGTGAAAACCGCACTGGTTGTGGTCATTACCTCTAACCGGGGGCTGTGCGGCGCATTCAATACGAATATTTGCAAGGAGGCGCTCGCACTGATCGAAACTAAATACGCCGCACAGCGCGCCGCCGGCAACCTGACGGTGCTGTTTATTGGCAAAAAAGGGTACGACTACTTCCGCCGCCGCTTACGCGATATCGCGTTCGATACCACGCATATCCAATTGTTTGACCAACTGAGCTACGAAAATTCGAGCGCAGTCGCCAAACAACTCATGGAACGGTTCTCCCAAAATCGCGTAGATGCTGTGGACGTGGTGTACGGCCAATTCAAAAATGCGGCCACACAGTACCCGACAGTCGAAAAATGGCTGCCAGTACCGAAAATTACGCCCGCCGACGGCACGCAAAGTAAAAACCGCGCAGACTATATCTTCGAACCGGATAAACAGATGCTGCTGGAAACCCTGGTGCCCAGTATCCTGCAACTCCAGTTCCATAAATGCCTGCTCGATACCCAAGCCAGCGAACACGGCGCCCGCATGACCGCCATGGACAAAGCTTCCGAAAATGCCGAGGAAATGCTCAAGAATTTGCGCATTACCTATAATAAGGCGCGGCAAGAGGCAATTACGACGGAGCTGACCGAGATTGTGAGCGGGGCAGCGGCGTTGGAAGGCGCATAAAAATTGGG
>JBEIDF010000050.1:0-20170 GCA_040383605.1 Lewinellaceae bacterium | reverse complement strand
GAGTGCGCCGTTGCTGGCGGGCAGGGTGGCCACGTTTACGGTGAGCACGGAATCGCAGCCGAGGTAGTTGTCGAGGGTAAATGTCCGGCTTTGTCCTGCCGGGATAAGCGTGCCGTTGTAGTCGTAGAATCCGCCCGGACAAGCCGCAACGTTGAGTGCGCCGGTGCTGGCGGGGAGGGTGGCGACGTTTACGGTGAGCACGTAATCGCAGCCGAGGTTGTTGTCGAGGGTGTTCGTCCGGGTTTGTCCGGGGGGAATTTTCGTACCGTGGAAGTTTAATAAATCACCTGCTCAGACGGCGGCGTTGAGGGTGCTTGCGCTGGCGGGCAAGGTTGCCACGGAGACAGAAACCAGCGAGTCGCAACCGAGGGCGGTTGTCAGCGAGAAATCGTAATTGCCGCCCGCCTGGAGCCATGCGCCATTGTATAGTAAGGAGTCGCCGGCGCAGGATTGCAGTTGGATCATGCTGGCGGCCGACTGGCAGTTAAAGCGTAAAAGTAGGCGCGCTTGGGCCGTGGCATTACAGCCGGCGAGCGTCACCGGCGCGGCGCCGATCACAATATTCCACTGCGCAGGAAGCGCGGCGGTGTCAATCGCCGCGATGTAATTCGTGGAGAGTATGTTTGTAAATGCAAAGTTGCCATTGCTGCCGGACTGACTGCTTCCAACGGGGGTATTGTTTTGCCATAGGCGGACGTCCACGCCGCGTACCAACGTATCGGCTGCGTCAATGACGCCGTTGTTGTTTACGTCCGACCAGACCTCCCCGAAAACACTTCCGAATCCGTCGTATAAATCCAGGCGCAGCGGATCGCTTTGCGCTGTGCAACCGGCGATATCTGTCAGCGTTGCCCAATAGGCGCCGCTTTGCGTGGCGATGAATTGCGCGCTCGTGGCGCCGGGAACTGGCTGTCCGTCCCGGTACCACTGCCAGGCAATCACGTCCGGCAAGGGAGGGAGGCAGAGGGTGTCCGGTTTGCATCGCGTGTGGCAACCAGAGGGGAGGGCCCGAACGTTCGGGCCGGGGAGGACTGTGAGTGGGTCGCTGACGGCTTCGCAGCCGAACTGATTGATTGCGCGCAGGCGATAGGCGCCTGGTTCGGTGGTGGAGAGGGCCGGGCCGGTTGCTCCCGTGTTCCATATATATTGTGTGCCGGGTTCGGGCGCGCCGTTTAGGCTCAGGAGGTTTACGGCGCCTGCACAGGCGGGAAACGCGCTTTGGCCAATGGTGAACGGCGCCGGAACGGGGTTGACGACCGAAATAAACGGCGCACTCACGGCCGTGCAGCCGGTCGTATTGTCCGTAATCGTGACGTAAAAAACGTGTGTTCCGATATCTAATAAGTTATCTCGGATATCAGAAAATATCTGCTCGTCTTCCATGCTGCCGGTCGTCCAGGTGTAACTGTAATTTCCCGCACCCTGGGTGATGAGGTGCACATCCTCACCGAAACAGGTATTGATCTGCGGGTACGCAACACCGGTGACCTGCCCCAAGCCGTTTTTCACCAGTCCTTTGATGACGGCTTCCGGCGCAGGAACCACCTCTACCCGAACGCTCGCCGGCGCAAAGGTGCAGCCGTTGGCGTCGGTCAGGGTGACGCCATACAGGCCGGATTCCGAGACGGCGAGGTTGGGCGTGGCAATGCCGTTTTCTGACCACAGGTAACTCGTTGCGCCGGTAGGCGCCGTGAGGGTAATCGTTTGTCCTTCGCACAAGGGGGCGGGCGCAGCGGGCGTAATATTGCCCGAAAGCAGGTTGGGGCTGATGATGAGCAATTTGCCGCTTACGGCCGTACAGCCGCGAATGTTCGTGGTGGTGGCAGTAACGGTGTAGCTGCCCGCAGGGAAGGCGTGGTATGCCGAATCGCCCGCCGCCACATTCGCGGGGCCGGAGGCCGGGTCACCAAAATCCCAGGCAATATCGAGTATATCCGGCCCGGGCAGCCCGGTAAATAGCAGGGGGGTATTGGCACAGCGAACCGAAGGCAGGGAAAACACCAGTGGGGTACCCTCGGGGATAACGACCTGTGCCGATTGCGCGGCCGTGCAGCCTGAAAGGGCGGTGACAGTTAGGGTGACGTTGTACGTTCCGCCGGCGGCGAAGATATGTTGCGGGTTGGCCGTGGCAGCCGTATTGTCGGGGCCGGAGGCCGGGTCGCCAAAATTCCAATTTTGTGCCGAGATGCCGCTGTATGGTAAAAAAGTACTGATGTTCGTGAATTGTACGGGTAGTCCTGCACAAGCAGGTACGGTGTCAAATTGTGCGACCGCTTGCACTGCTACGGTGTCCCATACCGCACAGACGCCACCGCCTGTAAGGCTCACCCGCAACAAAACAACATAAACGCCGGCGTTCGGAAACCGAAAACCCGCCTGGTCGCCTGCCGAATTCCCCAATAAGGCGCCGCCTGACTGGCCGAAAAACCACTGTCCGGAACCCGCTGCATAATCTGCGCCCAGTACTGAAAAACTGAGTGTATCACATTGCGCAGCCGGCGTTGTCTGTATGGTAATTGCTCCTGGCGGACATGCGGGGCCGCCGCCGCCAGGAATACCTCCCCCCCCGCCGCCGCCGCCACAGTCTTCAAACAACACCACCGGGCCCGCTGCCGCGGTGCAGCCTGCCGCATTCGTGGCAATGACGCTGTAGTTGCCGTACTGATTGGCCACGTATTCCGGACCCGTGACGCCCAGGGGCGCGCCGTTTAAAAACCACTCGAAGCTCGGAGGCGCCCCGAGGCCGGACAAGGCGCGCAGGCGCACATTTCCACTGTTATTGCAAAAACCTGTGGGGTCTGGTGTGGATATAGAGGCGTTGGGGATCGGATAACTATTGATGCGAAAAGCAGTGCTCCCCGTACAGCCAAAGGCGTCGGCCACCGTTAATAAGTAGTCGCCCGGACCCACAGCGGCTGTGGGGGCTTGTCCCAACGGCAGGCCGTTCGCGCTTTGCCATTGGTAACTGGCAAAAGCGGCAGTAGCCCCCACCAGCGCGGTGCTTCCCGGACAGGCGCCTGCCGGCTGCGCCACCACCGGCGTGGGCGGCGGCAGGACGGTTACGGTGCGACTGATCGTTTGACCGCAAACGGCGATCTGCACGATGTGTACTCCCGGCACGTTCCAGAATACATCCACTTGAGCACTTCCCTGCCCGGAAATAATCGAGCCACCGCCGCCGGGAATACTCCATACTGGATGCAGTCCGGCCGCCAATGTACACTCCAACTGCGTCTTTCCGTTGGCGCAAACCGAATCGGGGCCGCTCAGGACGGCTTGCGCCGGGTCGAAGCCTGCCACGTCCACTTGCAGCGCCGGCGAAGGGCAGTTCAGCCCGTCGCTCGAGAGGGTCTCTACGCGGAGCGTGCGCGGGCCACTCGCCCCCCAGGGAATCACCAGCGGGTTGCCCAAGGCGGTACCAGGCGCTCCGGCGCCGTTTTGTATTGTCCAGCGCACGTTGGCATTGGGCAGCAGCCCAGTCGCCCGATAGGTAAACGGTTCACCCGGACAAATAACGGCGTTCCCTTCAATGCCGACAGGACCTGCCGGCAGCGTCGGTACGGATACCGCCCACTCCGCCAGGTCGCTGCACGACTGGCTTGCGTTCACTGGTGTCGCCCGTATTTGATAAATTCCAGGTCCTTCCGTAAACGTTGCCTGCAGGCTTGTGCCGACTGTAGTTAGCGCCGTACTGCCGTCCGGCCCCAAAACTGTCCAATTGCTGTTGAGCGCCTGCGCGGGGATGGTGAGCCTCGACTGGAAGGTTCCGCCTGTATTTTCACATAACTCGACCGGGCCATCCAGGATAAAAGGCGATAAAACGCGCACTTCTATCGTATCCCGACCGCCGCAATCAAGGTAACAATTATCGTACTGCACGCTCAGTCGGCGAATAACGCCCGGACTGGGAAAACCGGCCCACTGCACCGTTACCCGGTTCGTGCCCTGGCCCGCTGTAATTTGTCCGCCGCCGGATAAAGCCCAGACAAAGCCGGCGCCTTGGTACGGTTCGATCGTATAAACCTCCTCGGCGCCCGGGCAGACCCGCTCGGCGCCGCGGATTTCGGCGCTTTCGTCTATGATCGGTATCCGTGTTTCCACGGCCTCGGCGCAGCTCGCGCCGGCGCAATTTTGCGCCAGCAGGCGGATTTGCCCCACCGGCCCCTGCGTCCATTGAATCGTAATGCTGTTGTCAGAAGCGCCGCCGCCCGACAGCACAGCGCCGTTGCTGCTGACCGACCAATCGAAAGCGGCACAATTTGCGCTGGTGGAGTACGTGACCGTTGCACCGGCGCAGACCGTGCCCACGCAGTCGAGCACGGGCGCTTCGCCGGCAAGTACCTCGATCACCTGCGTTGCGGTATCTGCGCACAGGCAACCCGAACGGGCAATCAGCGAAACGGTATAAACCCCCGGATTGGGGTAATCGTGTTGCGGATTGACCTCGCCGACCGGCGCTGAGCCGTCGCCAAAAAACCATTCGTATGTATCGGCGTCCGTACTCTGGTTGTTAAACCAAACCGTTTGGCCCTGGCAGATGCGCAGCGTGTCCGCTGCCGCGGTCGGCGTGGTAACAAACGCCGCTTTGGGCGCCTCCACAATCGTCACGCAGTATCCGTCTTCCCCGACGCATTGTCCGCTAAAAACCACCGCCGACACGCTTCCGGCGCCCGGTTCGCCCCAGGTAACTGTCACGGTTCCGCGCAGCGAATCCACCGTGAAACTTTCCGCACCGTTTACCGACCACTGGATCAGGCTGTTCGCAAGCAGGCCCGAGTTGTAGTTCTGTAGGGAATACGTTACGGTCGTATTGGGGCAAACCCGCTCGCAGCTGCTGCCCGCCACGTCCACACTGTCGCAAAGCGCGGGATTGTCGGACACGATCTGTACCGGCAAAAACGGCGTTGTCTGTACCGTCAGCGTATCCACGACAATCAGGATGCCGTTTGCGGAAACCGCCTGTGCTTTCAGGAGATAAAAACCCTGTAGGGGGAAACAGAAAGTGTCCGGATTTTGCTGCGAGCTGGTAAAGAAACCGTTGGGGCCGCTGATGCTCCAAGTAACCAAAAAACCGGTTCCGCCGCCCGGATTGCCGGGGCTTTGAATGCTGTACAAGGCGCAATCGCCCTGGCAGACCAGTTCCGGCCCAACAATTTGGTAAAAAGTGCTTTGCGCGGTCAAAATCTGGAAAGAGCACGCCAGAAGAAGGCCAAGGAGGGCGCGTATAGATCGGTTTTGCATGATTAGGAGACAATAAATAATGATTGAATTGGGTATGGAATCAAGTGCCGGCCAGGCTTTTTAAAGCCGCCTTGATCAGTTCTTCCACCCTGCTGATACCGGGTTGGTCTTTCATCACCTGGTTCAGCGCTTTTTGCACGGCGATGCGGGTAAATCCGAGGGAGAGCAGGGCGTTTAAGGCCTCGTCGCGCAAGGCGTTGTCGGCTGCGGACGGCAGGATGACCGTACCTTCCGGCGCTTCCCGGCTCAGTTTGTCCTTCAAATCCAGGATAATTTGTTTGGCTGATTTGGCGCCGATTCCTTTCACGCGCTGCAGAATATGGGCTTGCTCGCCGATGATGGCGGCGCGGATCTCGTCCACGCTCATGGACGACAGGATGAGTTGCGCGGTGGTTGCCCCGACGCCGGTTACGCCGATTAGTTGCACGAACAGGCCCCGCTCCGCCTGGGTGGCAAACCCGAACAGTGTATGCGCATCTTCCCGTACGATCAGGTGGGTATAGACCATCGCCTTTTCCAGGTGCTGGAGCGCCGAGTAGGTGCTCAGCGGAATGTGCACCTGATAGCCCACCCCTTGTACGTCCACGACGATCAAGGCGGGGCTTTTGAAAGTGAGTTCTCCTTTTAAATAGGCGTACATATTCTTTTAGGGTATGGAGGTATTTGTTCGGGTGAGTTGTACAATTTCGCCGCTTTCAGGCAGGAAGAGTGTCATTTTATCCTGGGTGAGAGATAAAATTTGGGCCCGCCACTCCGGGAAATCGGTAAACGCCATGGCGGGAAAAATAAACAGGCTGTTGGTGGTCGGGTTAAATTGATAGCGGCGCGACTCGGGAAAGAGAATCTGGTTGTTTTCGCTGCTTTTATTGTAGAGCGACAGCGTGCCGTCCGGGAAAAAGATCGCATAGTACGGCATACTGATCGCTTGCGCCAGCCGGGTTACCTCCAGCGTGCTGTCGCGTTCTTCCCAGCGGTCGTATTGCCGCGGTTTTTTGGGATCCCAGTTTTCGTCGTATCCGTACCAGAAGCGGGCGCGCTCCTGCCGGATGTGTCGCCAGACCTGGATTGCCTGCGGCACGGCAGGCGCTTTTTTATCCACCTGGATGCCCTGTTCGGAATAGGCGGTAACTTCCCATTTTCCGAGAATCGCCTGATTGTCCATTTGGCCGTAGGTCAGGGTTGCGCAGAGCGGCAGGAAGGCTAGAAGCAGTAAGAATTTTTTTTCCATATCACCAATTCATGATCATGTGTAAGATTTTCTGTCAAAGTCAAAAATACGCCTGTTTTAGCCTTTTTCAGGAAATCTTGGACAATATATTAAAAATTCAATCGCGCGGAAAGTCGGAGCGAGATGTTTTTCTGCCATGCTGCCGACTGCAACCCGCCCCAACGGTAAAAAATCGCGCCGCCAATCCCCATATTGGCCGCATTCACGTAGTTAAACAAGAATAAATTATCGAGTTGCACGCCGCTTTCCAGCAGGGTTTCCGAGGGCGTGCCAAAGCCCGGCAAGCGGTGGCGCTCGGGTTGGCGCAATCGGCCCCAGGAGGCATTTTGCAACAGGGTGAGAAAGGGCGCCGAGTGCTTGCGCTTGTAAAAAACAGGCCCTAATTCCTGCGCCAGGTAGAAATTGACGATGCGGTCGGAGACCAGCAGCGTGTCGGGCAGCGACTGGAAGGTGTTGCGCACCACAAAAAGGCCAATATTCCAGCCGTTGGGCGATTGATTCAGGGTGAACAGTTTGGCTGCCGGTGCGTCGCCCGTTGCCAGGCCCGCCTCCAGCCGCCAGGACAAGCGGCCCAGTCGGCGCAAAAAGGTGGATTGGTAGAGCGCCAGGACGTACCGTTCGTAGCGATAATCGCCGCCGAACAGGCCGTCAAAACCGCGGGAATATGCGGCCTCCAACACCGGCAGGCGTTGTACATTGCCAGCCGTACTGCCCATGAAACGCCGCACCTCTTCGGCGGGCGCATAACGAAAAAACAGGCTCGCCTCCCCGAAGCGAAAGCGGGTGCGCGCATCTTCGGTTTCCGGGCGGTACACATAAGTATATTGGGGCGTGATTTCCTGCCGACTGATCGTCAGGCGCGCTTCGGCGCCCTTCCAAAGCCGGCTGCCAAAGCGCAGCCACATCTCCTCGACGCGGTCTGCCTTGCGGGCGTACAGAAAGCGGTCCACCAGGTTATTTCGGTTGAGTTCGTACAGCGTGCCGGGCTCCAGCAGGTCGGCGCGCCAGCCTGCGCTGAGCTGGGTTTGCCAGGCGCGGTGGAGGCGCCACAGGGCGCTGCCTCCGTATTTCCAGGTTTTGTCGCGCAAGCCGTATCCGACGTAGGCCGCGGCTTCCAGGCGGCGCGTGGGACCCAGGGGGCGCGGCTGGGCCGTGCTGAGGCCGAATCCGAGCCGCATATTTTCATAGTTGTTCAAGGTCAGTATTTTTCGCAGGTTGATATTGATCGGGCCTGTGATCGGGATCAGCCCCGTGGCCAGATAGTCGAGGATATTAAACACCTGATCGAAACCCTCTTTTTCTCCGATTTTGTCGAGCCAGGAATATGTCTGCAATTCCTTCCCACTCAGGGGCGCCCGCTCCCGATAGGGCTGCCACAGGCTGTCCAGCCGCGTGTAGGCTTCGTCGTCGATGACCAGCGGGCGCTCCGGATCGAAATCGCGGGCGCGCACCTCCGCATCTACAAGGACCTCCGACAGATAGCTCCGCCCGGCGGCACGCAACCCGGTGTACACGTCCGGGTATCGGCGGAGTTGCAGTTCGAAGTTTAACTGGTCGGGAAACCACTGCCCCGACTCCGGCCAGTATCGGTACGACTGCTCGATCAGCAGATCCACTTTGTCGGGCGCAGCCGGCCGGGCGCGCACATTTTGTACCGCATAGTTTTTGGAGTGAATATGCAGTACGCCTTTCAACGCCGTGAATACTTTTCCCTGCCGCGGGTGGAAAGACAAAACCCAAACGGTATCGGCGCCTTGATATAAGGTGTCTTCGATGTGAAAAAAATAGCGTTCCGGGCTTCCGGGGCCGACCGGGTTCACGTAGTCCTTATCCAGGATCTGCAGGTAGTCGTCATAGAAGGTAAACGGTTGTACGGCATTGGCCAGCGCCACGATACCGGCGTTGCTCGTGCCGCTGACACGGTTGAGCAGCACGCGCTCCCGCACCTGCCCGGGGCGGAGGTAACTGCGCTCCGTCACGCTTTCCATCAAAAAGGCGTGGTGCGCCGTCATGGCCTTCTCCACCCGGTTGAAACTGCTGATCAGGTCGCGGTAGTAGGCCTTGGCGGTGTCTTTTCCGGCGATCAGCGAGTCGAAGGCCACCCGGTCGGGTAGTAATTCAAAGACGATTTTGTTGTACGTTTTACACTGATAGCTGCGCCGTTTTTCCGGGTTGTTTTGGTCGCGGGCAGCGGCTACTTTTCGCATCAGGACGTCTGCCGGATTTTCGCCGGCGACGACGACCGCCTCCGGCAAATCCAGGTCCCGGGGCTCCAATACCACGTCCAGCAACTCCCCCGCGCGCCAGTCGCCCGCCCGCAATTGCCGGGGCGCAAAACCCACGTACCGAAAATCCAGGGTCTGTGCATCGCGCGTCAGGCGCAGGCTGAACCGGCCCTCAATATCCGTTAACACGCCTTCCTGTTTTCCGCTGTCCACCGCCACGGTCACAAATGCCAGCGGATGCCCTTCCGGGTCTCGTACCCGACCGTCGAGGCGGGTTTGTCCGTGCAAGAGGGCGGCCGACAGAAAGAACAAGAGAAAAAGCGATCGTTTGTGCATATAAAAACGTGTTGAGACAAAATGCTCCTAAAGATCGGTGGACGGCAGGTTATGGATCATTGTTTTTTCGACGAAATGTAAAAAAAATGGATCATAAAGCGGTGTGTTGATTTTATTGATATTAAAATGATATTATAAAAGTATCTTTTTGATAAAATAATTTATTTTTGCTCCGTGATTGATTAGAAAAGCGGCGGCTTTTGCGTTTTTTTTGGGCTGAATAGCCCGTACCTCCTCAGATTAAACCTCCTCAATCCGGCGTACCGCCTTTTGGGACTCAAACGCGATCAGACAAGGCGCTTCTTTAAAATAACCCTTTTTATGCTAAAAAGCGATAAAAAATAGATTTTTTAGCCTTGTTGAACAGCACGGCCATAGTAAGCCGGAAATTTTTTTTAAAAAAAATTATAAAAAAATTTGCTGATAGTTTAAAAAGATATAACTTTGCTATCAGATTAGTATTATTTAGGTAGCGTAATAAAGTAGCCCGCTCGCCGTCTGGCCAAAAGAGGCCCGTTTTTTTGCCCTGTATATGCACATTCTGCTGCTCCGAGTTTTGATTGCCAGTACAGGTCTCCGAAGATTTTGCGCTTCGACTAATAAAAAACGGTTTCTTTTTTGGCTCAGACGCGACCGGACGTTTTAGCGCGACCAAAATTTTTGGTAATGAAAAAGACTTGTTATTCAACCTCCGTTTTGCGCACACCGGCGCCCGCTCTGACGCGGCGCGCAGCGGGCGCCACGCCCTCGGGGTTGAATAGCGCTGTAAATAATGGCAGTGCGCGGATCAAGCGCCCGCCCGCTGCGTCTCCCAAAGCGCAATGGAATCTTCACAAAGCCCCAAGCCAACCGAAATGAAAAAGAAAAATTTTGTGTTGCGCATCAACGAGGCGATGTACGACGCACTCGAAAAATGGGCCGCCGACGAATTTCGCAGCGTCAACGGCCAGATCGAGTGGGTGATCGCCCGCGCGCTGAAAGAACACAAAAGGCTGAAACAGGAACCCCAGGAGCCGCCTCCGGAGCGCGGGGATGCGACCGGCTAAACTGTTCAAAAATGTAACTGGTTAGCAGGTCGCGTCTGAGCCAAAAAAGGATTCATTTTTCGCCAGACGAAGCGATTTTTTGCAGGCCATAGCATCGCTATGATCAAAAAAAATCGCGAAGTATGGCGGGAAATGGGACTTTTTGGGCCAGACAGCGATCCTGCTAACCAGTTACTCAAAAATTTAACATGGACAATCACACGCTTTTCGCCGAAAAACAGCGCTTCAACCAGTGGTGGGTTTGGGCAATTCTGATTATTGTAAATGGCGGCCAGATAGCCGCTGCGGCATTTCAGATCATCAGCGGCCGGTCGCTGGGCAACAAACCCATGAGCAACACGGAGTTCCTGGTCGTGGTGGCGATCGCTTTGCTGATATCCTTCTCCGTGCTTGCTTTCCGACTGGAAACACAGGTACGGGCGGACGGGATTTATGTCCGGTTTTTCCCTTTTCACCGCAAATTTAAACACTTCGCCTGGGACGATCTCCGCAAGGTTTACGTCCGAAAATACGCCCCTATCGGCGAGTACGGCGGCTGGGGCTACCGGATTGGATGGCCAGATAAGGGCGGCGCGTACAACGTGTCCGGCAATCAGGGCTTGCAGTTGGAATTTAACACAGGCAAAAAATTGCTGATTGGCACCCGGAAGCCGGAGGCGCTGGCAGCAGTGCTGCAGCAGATTGGGCAGTACCGGGCGTAACCCCCGTTATTGTTTTACAAAGCGCAAGGCGGCCGTCGCGCCGCCACGACTGAGCTGCAGCACGTACCAGCCTGCCGCCAAATTCGCCACCGATACCTCAAACGCCGCCTCTTCTGCCGGTAAACAGCCCTGCGCAACTGGCTTCAGGCGGCTGTCCAGCATATTCCAGTACAGTGGTTCGTTCGGTACATCCGGCGCTTGCACCCGCAGGCTCGTCGAGGCGGGCGATGGGAATAACACGGCCTGATCCAGCCTTTTCGGCGGGTCGAACTGCAAGGCGCGAGCAGGTGCATACGCCTGCGTGCCATCGAAATCTACCTGCCGCAGCCGGTAATAATTCAGTCCCGGATCTGGCCGCGGATCGATGAACGTATAGACGATCGTCTGGTCGGAATGTCCGGCGCCGGCCACGCGGCCGATTTCGCGGAAATCGAGCCTTTCTGCGCCGCGTTCGACGGCGAAATAGGCATTTTGCCGCTCCGTGGCGGTGGCCCACCGAAGCCGGGCGGCGTTGCCGTCGGCCTGGGCGTCAAAAAAAAGCAATTCGACCGGTAAAACGCTCTGGCTCGCCAAGGCCAGCGGGGTTTCTCCGGAGGTATTCAGCGGGATGCCGGGGCGGGTGCGGGTGTAGGGATTCGATCCGGAGGCCGGCCCCGGCGTGTCCTGATTCCAGGAATAACCGTCGTGAAACGACACATAGCAGCTGTTTCGATTGAACCCCGGCAGTTCGTTCGCGCCCAACCATTGCGGCGCAACGGCAAGTAGTCCGGCGGTACCGGGCTGCATTTCCCGGATCAGCCAGGTACGGTTCACGGCGAATCCGGTGAGCGGTGATCCGGACAGGCCGTTGGTAAGTACCTGGTCGGTCACCCGGACGTACAGCGCCGCCGGCGTGCCGGCATTGCTTGCTAAAATTGGATTAAAGTGCTGATTTCCAACAGGAAAATTCATCGGATCGGCGCCGACGGTTTGGCGCAACGCGCCGGCGGCATTTGTTTTGCAATATGTGCTTGTGCCGCCGCCAACCACGCTGCCGCTTGGCTCGATAATCAAATCGTGCGCGCCGTGCAGCACGATTCCGCCGGACAGGCTGAGGGTTTCCTGCACGGTCGTGAGGCCCTCCAGATTTTTTTGTCCGCCCCCGGAAATGGTCAGATTGGAATACGGAAGCAAATCCTCCACGATTTGCAGCGCGGCGCCCGCGTATTCCACCGTGGCGCCGCCGGCGAAATCGAATGTGTTGAGGCTTGCGGACAGGCTCGCGAATACGACGGACGAGATCGCGCCGGTGAGTTGCAGCAGGCCGCCGGTTTGGATGGTTAAATGGGCGATAGACGGCCCGGCGCCGGCATTGCCTTTGATTTGCCGTCGGACGATGATTTTTCCGAGCGGACCGATTTGATAGGCGATATTTCCGGTTGGCGGATTGTCGGTCGTAATCCAGAGGTCGCGCCCGACGTCCAGCGTGCCGTTGACCGTGAAAATGCCGTCAGCCCAGGCGCTGTTCGTGCCGTCCACGCCGTCAATCGAGACGTCGCCGACCGTAGTCACGGTTCGGTTTTCGTTGATGGTTACATTGAACGACTTTTTGGTGACGCCGATACCTTCGTAATACAATGCGGCGGTGGAGGCCCAGTAGAGCGCAATATTGGCGTCAATGACCAGGTTGGTGGTGGTCGCGGCGCCCGGACTGCCGTGTTCTTTGCGCAAGCGGGCGAGATGGATAGCGCCGGCGCCCGAAATAACGCAGGTCGGGCCGTTGATTTCCAGGCTCAAGGTATTATTGGGGGCTCCCAGCGCGCCTTGTACCGTTACGCTCGCCCCGTAAATTTGCAGATATTTATTGGTAGAAGGCAGGTTGGTATTGGCTACGAGCGCTCCGTCCACTTGCAGTTCGGCCATACTGTACGATCCGACGCCCTGGATCGTCACGGTGTGATTGCTTTGAACAACCATGCGCAGATTCGGGTGATCGGGCAGGGCGGCGGGTTGCGATCCGCTGCCGTCCGGCGCGGAGTTCCAGGTGGACAGCGTTTCCCAGGCGCCGTTTCCCTGCGAGTAGTAAGTGGTTTGCGCGGGCGCGGCGGCGAAGGATAAAAAGCAGGGGAGGAGGGCGACGATGCGCCCGAAAGGCCGGAAGCGGCAGGGCGGCGGGGTAGGGGTAGTCATGGAGGCAGGATTGAATGCGCAAACCTACACCTGGGCTGCGTATTTCCCATCTGCAGGGCCAAAATCTGCGCAATTATTGCCGAAAAGCAATACAAAACGCCGAAGATGCGGGTGCGGACGGGCGTAATTTTGCAGCATGCAAACCGCTTTAAAAATTCGACTCCCTATACTGATATTTGGGTTTTTGTTCGCTTCGTCTCCCCTTGCAGAGGCCCAGTACCACCGTTCAAAAAGATACTGGGAGTTGGGCGCGCGCGCGGGCCTTTCCAACTATTCCGGCGATCTGGCGGAGGATCATATCATGTTTGCGCAGACGCGCTGGGTATTGGGTGCGTTTGCGCGCGTGCACCTCGACCGCCGGTTGTTTGTGCGGGGAGAAATTTCTACCGTCCGACTATACGGCGACGACCGCCACTCGCCTACGCACGCTTGGCGCAAGTTCCGGTTTACCAATCAGTTGTTGGACGGCAGTTTGCTCCTCGAGTACGCGCCGATCCGCCTTAAACGCGATCCGATCCGAGGGGACGCCAGCCAATTTTTTCATTGGTACCTCTTCGGGGGGCCTTGCCTGGTGTATTCCAAGCCTCGACTGGCCTATTACGGTCGGGCAGAAGATCTGGATCGCTACACGGTCGCCGATTTTCCGGAGGACGGCGGGCGGGCGCGGTGGCTGTTCAGTGCTGCGCTGGGACAGGGCGTCCGGATGATTTATGGTGAACACTATTGTCTGGCGTTGGAAGCCGGCCTGTATCCTGTATTCAGTGACCTGTTGGACGGCGTTTGCCTGAACGGCAATCCGGATCGGCGCGACTGGTACCACAAGTTCGGACTCACCTTCTCCTATTTTTTGGGCCGGGCATTTCGGCCGGCGGATGATGCGTACTAGTGCTTGGCCAAATTTTGATTACAGGGCAGTTGCAGCCCTGTAATCAAAATTTGACCAAGCATTCACGCACCCGGTCAGGCCGGCAGCAAACGCCCCGACACCTCTCCGAAGCCGACGCGCGCATCGCCCGCGCCTGCATGTCCGCGCAGGAGGACCGTGTCGCCGTCGAGCAGGAAGCTGCGCTTGCTGCCATCGGCCAGGGTGAGCGGGTTTTTACCGCCCCAGGACAGTTCGAGCATCGAGCCGAAGCTATCCGGTGTGGGTCCGCTGATGGTGCCGGAGGCCAGCAGATCGCCCACGCGCACATTGCAGCCGTTCACCGTATGGTGTGCCAGTTGCTGGGCCATAGACCAGTACAGATACTTAAAATTGGATCGGCAGACCACCGTTTCCGGGCCGTTTTCCGGGCGGATGGCGACCTCCAGCGCGATATCGTAATGTGCTGCTTTGGATTGTTTCAGGTATTCCAGCGGCGCCGGGTGTTGTTTAGGGCCTTTGAGGCGGAACGGTTTGAGCGCCTCGAGCGGCACGATCCAGGGCGACACCGAGGAGCCGAAATTTTTGCCCAGGAAAGGCCCCAGCGGCACGTATTCCCAGCGTTGGATATCGCGCGCGCTCCAGTCGTTGAACAGCAGCAGGCCGAAAATATACGCATCGGCCTCTTCGATCGGGATGGGTTCGCCCAGGGTGCTGTTCTTGCCGATGACAAAAGCCATTTCGAGTTCAAAGTCCATGCGTTGGGAGGGTGCGAACACCGGCGTGTCCTCGCTGCCCGGGGGCAAAATTTGCCCTTTGGGCCGGCGTATTGGCGTACCGCTGACGACAATACTGGAGGAGCGCCCGTGGTAGCCCACCGGGAGGTGGCGCCAGTTGGGCAGGAGCGGATTGTCGGGGCGGAACATCTTGCCTACGTTTGTTGCGTGTTCGAGGCTGCTGTAAAAATCCGTATAATCGCCAATATGCAGCGGCAGGTGCATGCGCGCGCTGCGGCGATCCGTCAGCAGCGCATCTGCTTCGGCGGGCCGATGGGTTTGCGTGAGCCAGTCGAGCGTTTTTTTCCGAATTCGGTTTGTGACCGGTTTGCCGAGCGCGATGAAATCGTTCAGTACCGGTTTTTCAAAAATCTGTTTAAAAAAGCGGCGCTTCCCAAACAGTCCGGCGCCTGCGGCAGCCGCTAAATCCAGAATATAATCGCCAACAGCGATTCCGGCCCTGGGGCCGGGCTTTTCCGCCGTATCGAAAATCCCGTAGGGCAGGTTGTGCAGCGAAAAATCAGAATCGGGGGGAATAGAAAGCCAGGATTTCATTCGTAGTAACGCATAATATAAAGTGAACAGGTTGGGCAAAGGTCTGTAAATATCCTGCGATTCGCGCCGCGGCGCGTTTGAAAAATTCGCGTTCGACCGCTTCCGGGCAATTCGGCAATTATCAGATAAAATCTGGTGGAATGTTGGCTGTGCGGTGCGTACAGGCTACCTTTGCGAGCCTTTTACGTACGCTTCAAGCAACCTATTATTTCCGATACAATTAAACCGCGTCAATTATGTCCGATCAAAAAAATCAACAACCCGCGATCAACATTGAAATTTCAGAAGAAACCGCCGAGGGCATCTATTCCAACCTGGCGATCATATCCCACTCCAACGCAGAGTTTGTCGTGGATTTCATTCGCATGATGCCCAATGTACCGAAGGCAAAGGTAAAAGCGCGCATCATCCTCACCCCGCAGCATGCCAAGCGCCTGCTGTATGCGCTGAAAGACAACGTGCAGAAGTATGAAATGCAATTCGGAAAGATAGACGAACCCGAGACGCACAACATGCCGCCGATGAATTTCAATACGCCGCCTGCCCAGGCTTAGCGTATGCTCTTAGACGCGATCTTAGAGCATGTCTAAATTTATATTCTCTGCTAATATGAAAAGGATTTTTTAGCCAAACAAGGCGCTTTTTGCAGTCGTAATGGGACTAATTACGGCGAAAAAAAGGAACGAAGGTTGGCTGAAAAAGACTTTCATATTAGCGAGAAATATAATTTTAGACATGCTCTTACCCTTTGCGTCTGGCAAAATCCGCCATCCTATCCGCCAGTACCTGCACGCCGGCCTTGGGCATGGCGTTGTAGATCGAAGCGCGGAAACCGCCTGCCGAGCGGTGGCCTTTTAGGCCGACCAGTCCGGCGTCCTGGCAGTTTTTCAGGAATTCGCCCTCCAATTGCTCATATCCGGGCGACAGGTTGAAGCACACGTTCATCAGCGAGCGGTCTGCTGGTTCTGCTGTGCCTTGGAACAGCGGGTTCCGGTCTATTTCGCTGTACAAAACCGCCGCTTTTGCCTTATTTCGGCGGTGCATGGCTTGTAGTCCGCCGGTTTTTTTGATCCAGCGAAGCGTCAGCATGCTTACGTAGATCGGAAAAACCGGCGGCGTATTATACATTGAGCCGTTTTCGACGAACACGCGGTAGTCGAGCATCGTCGGCAGCGGGCGGCGCACTTTTCCGAGCAGGTCTTCCCGGACGATCACCGCCGTCACGCCGGCAGGCCCCAGGTTTTTTTGCGCCCCGGCGTAGATCAGCCCGAAGTTGGTCATGTCAATCGGCCGGCTGAGAAAGTCCGAGGACATATCGCACACGATCGGCACGGGCGATTTCGGGAATTTGTGCAGTTGGGTGCCGTAAATCGTATTATTGCTGGTCAGGTGCAGGTACTTCGCCGTTTTCGGGATTTTATACCCTTTCGGGATATACCGATAATTTTGCTCCCGGGAAGAAGCCAGAACTTCCACCTCGCCGAAAGCCCGGGCCTGCTGGATAGCCTTGTGCGCCCAGACGCCGGTGTCCACGTATGCGGCGCTTTCCGACGCGTCCAGCAGATTCATTGGCGCCACAAAAAACTGTGCGCTGGCGCCGCCGCTCATCCACAATACATGGTAAGGCCCGCCGGCAGGAAGTTGCAACAGTTCGCGCATCAGCGCGTCCGCTTCTTCCAGCACTGCGGTGAACTCAGGGCCGCGATGTGACAACTCCAACAGGCTCAGTCCCATTCCCTGGTAATTGGCGACCGCCCGCGCGGCTTCTTTCAAAACAGGCGCCGGCAGAATAGCCGGCCCCGCGGAAAAATTGATTTTTTTCATGTTTTTGTAAAAATCGGTTGTCAGGCAAAGATAACATATCGGGGAATTTTTGCCGCAGGTAAAAATCTTCCACAAGCCTTTTTTGATTCTGTATTTTGCTTTTTGGACTGAAATGAAATAAAAAACTGGAAGAATGCCGCCTTTCCTTCAAAATAATGGCTTTTTTATCTTACACAAAAACAGGTTGACTGAATTCAATTTTCATTTTTTTTTGAAAATAAAAAAATAATAAGATTTGATCTAAATAATATAAACAATTGATAGTCAGTATATTTATTTGTGTTTTGCTAAGAAAACCCCGCACTTTGTCGTGGATTGACATTTTTTTGTTGAATAAAAAGCTTTTAAAAGTTAAACAGGTATCTTATCTTTGTGGCATCAATCAAAACAATCAGGAGGTACGCCATGAGTACAATGGAATTCAATACCAAGTTGTCTGCCTTAGCCACTTTGCTGCACTCCTTCGCCTATAATTTGACGAAGAACGCGGAAGACGCCAAGGATTTGTACCAGGAAACTGCTTTTCGGGCGCTGTCGAACCGCGATAAGTTTCAGCCGGGTACGAATTTTAAAGCATGGATGTTCACTATTATGAAGAACATCTTCATCAACAACTATCGCAAGAAGGTCAAAGCCAATACGATTTTGGATACGACCGACAACCAATTTTACCTCAACTCCGGCGCGCATGCAACGCCCAATTCTGCAGAAGGCAGTATTTTGTTGAAGGAATTGAATGTAATGGTAGAAAATCTCGACGACAGCATTCGCATCCCGTTTTTGATGCACTTTGAAGGTTTTAAATACCAGGAAATTGCCGACGAACTCGATCTTCCGCTGGGCACGGTGAAAAGCCGTATTTTCTTTGCCCGCAAAGAATTGAAGGAGCGAATTATGACGAATTACGGTTTTCAGCCGAATTGATATCCTTTGTTGCGTTTGAAATGGGGTTGACACCGGAAGGCGTCAACCCCATTTTCTATTGTGCCGCCGAGGCGCTACAGGCTCCGGGTGCGCCCGCCGTCCACCGGCAAATTGATGCCATTGATATACGCAGCTGCTGGGCTTGCCAAAAATGCGGCCGCTGCGGCCACCTCTGCCGGTTCGGCAAAACGGCGCAGGGGTGTTTGCTGCCGGAACTGCGCCTCCACCGCTTCGCGGGTAGTTTGTCCGCTTGCTGCCCGCTTTTCGATGATTTCCTGCAAACGCGCCGTATTTGTGTAGCCCGGCAACACATTATTGACCGTGACGCCATAAGGCCCTACTTCTCCGGCCCAGGTTTTGGCCCAGGCTGCCACAGCCCAGCGGGTCGTATTGGACACGCCCAGATTTTCCAGCGGTTCTTTCACGGAGGTACTGATCACGTTGATGATCCGGCCGTATCCGTCGGCTTTCATACCAGGTAACACGGCTTGCGCCAGCGCCTGGTTGCACAGCAGGTGTTGGCGCAGCGCCTGTTCGAAGGCGGTTGCGCTCGCTTCCGTGATGGGGCCGCCGGGCGGGCCGCCGGTATTATTAACCAGGATGTGGACGCGCCGGGATTCCAGCAATTGTTGCACGGTTGCCTGCAGGCCGGCGGGATCAGAAAAATCCACAGTCAGGTATAGGTGTTGTTGGCCTTGGCGGACGTCCAGTTCAGCAACCGTTGCCTGCAAGGCACTTTCCGTACGCGCCATGCACACCACATTGGCGCCGAGCGCGGCCAGTTCGATGGCAATTGCCCGGCCGATGCCGGCGCTGGCGCCCCCGACGAGCGCGTTTTTTCCAAGAAGGGATAGATTCATGGTTAGACAGTTAAACTATAGATGCGTCGCCGGTTCAAACGCCTTTTTTTCCCGGCTAAAATCCAGGTATGGAAATTCCGCTTCCAGCCTGGCGATGGCTTCCAGTTGCCGGCGTTGAAACTCCCGGTGCCGGGGCGAATCCGGTCGGAAGGGCCGGTGCGCGGCGGCAGCGGTAATTTTTCCGATCTGTTCGAGCACCTGGTTTGTAGCGGCGTCAAAAAACGCAGCTGCAAATTTACGCCAAATATAATCAATTGCGACCGGCGCGGGGTGCAGCATATCCGGGTCGTAGAAGCGGTAGTCGCGCAAATCGTCGAGCAATAATTCGTAAGCAGGGAAATAGACCGTTCCTGGGAGCCGGGCCTCCAATTCCGCGCAGGCGAGCGCCAGGGCTGCTTTGCTGCGTTGGTTTTCCACGGCGCCATCGCGCCAATGCCGCACCGGACTGATGGTCAGCACAATCCGGAGTTCCGGCGTTCGGATTTGCATTCGGCGGAGGACATCGTACAGCGGCGTGACAATTTCCTCGACGGACAGCCGTTTTTTTTCAAACAAATCAGCGGGCGCTTTGTGGCAGTTTGCCGTCACCGGGCCGTCGGGCAGCAGCCGGTACGTCATGGCTGTTCCCAAGCTGAGGATTAGCCGGTTACAACTTGCCAAAAAAGCCGCGTCCGCACGGTATGCCGCATTGATACGCGCCAAAGTTTCTGCCGGATCCGTGCCGGAGAAATGCCCGTGGTGCTCCCAGGTATGCCACAGATTGTGGTGCAGGCTCAGTTCTTCCGGCCGGAAGGGCCGATTGCCGTCCAGCAAACGATCCAGGCAGCGGGCAACCGACGCCGGGTTGTACACGATGCCAAAGGGGTTGATCCGGGCGTTGAACTTGGCGTCCTGCAAGCGCCGCCCGATATGCTCCGTGAAACAGGATCCGATCAGCAGGATTTTATCCGGGAGCGCCAGGGCGAATGCCGGTTTGTCTACGGTGATTTCTGTGCGAAAACTCTCCATTTTTCGTTTTTTTTCCGGGCAAACTTGCTACTTTTACCGCGTATTTTTATCTGCCCATCCATTTTGTTGCCTTATGAATCTGCTACAACGCCTGCTCGGCGTGGGTAAAACCGAGGCGCCCCAGCCGGATATCCTATTCGGACGCTACTCGGACGCCTACAAAAACAAGCTTCAGTTGGCCGCCTGGAATGAGGCGATGGCCTTGTTCGACGCCGGTCGGCCGATGCAGGCATACCGCCAGTTTTTTATCTATTTGCGCGACGAGCGCGAGGACAGCCTGCAGTGGCGGGATGCGGGCGACGCTATTTTTTTCGAATTCCAGCAAGGTTCCCGCCTGATCACCGGAAAGGCCGATGCGCAGAAGGTGCAGGCTTCCAGTAAAATCGCTAAAGTGGACGATCTGAACGTCGGGTTC
>JBEIDF010000049.1:0-20531 GCA_040383605.1 Lewinellaceae bacterium | reverse complement strand
TGTCCGCCGAGCTTGCCTTCCTGTTTCATGTATTCGCGAAAGGCGTCGTTGCGAACCGGGCGGATTTTGAGCGGCTGCAGGATATTGCCGGTAATCAGGTCGTCGTAATAAATATTTTGCTCCCGCATCCGGCGATCTACCGCCAGGGCAAACGCCGGCAAATCCGCCGGCATATTGTCAAAAGCGATGAACCACTCGTGGTAGGGCAGACCGCCCTCCGGCGGATTGACCTGGGGCGCCACGGTAAATTCAATAATCCGCACGCCCTCCGCGGCAGCCACGGGCAGCAGCGACTCTTCCACTTCTTTGCCGATCACGTGCTCGCCAAACGCCGAGATAAAGTGCTTCACGCGCCCGCTTACGATAAGCCGGTAGGGATCCGTGGATACGAATTGCACGGTATCGCCGATATTGTAGCCCCAAAGTCCGGCGTTGGTGTGCATAATCAGCGCGTAATTCACGCCGACTTTCACTTCCTGCAGCGAATAACGGGTAGGATTTTCGTTGAAAATTTCATCGGCCGGCACAAATTCAAAAAACATACCGGCATCCGCATTCAGCAGCAGTCCCTGGCTGGGGAAGCAATCCTGAAAGGCGATAAAGCCCTCCGAGGCGGGGTAGGTCTCCAGGGTGTCCACCGGGCCGCCCACCAGCGATTCCAATTTCGCGCGGTAGGGTTCAAAATTCACGCCGCCGTACACAAACAGGGAGAAATTGGGAAATATCTCTTTAATCGTGCTCTTTCCGCTGCGCTCCAGCAGGCGTTCGTAGTACATCTGCACCCAGGGCGGAATACCGCTGATCAGCCGCATATCGGCGTGCAGGGTTTCGTCCACAATCCGATCGAGTTTTTCCTCCCAGTCTTCGATGCAGTTCGTCTGCCAGGAGGGCGCTTGGTTGGTGCGAAACCACGCCGGCACCAGGTGGTTGCTGATGCCGCTCAGGCGGCCGGTGGGGATGTCGCCTACCGTCTCGAGTTCCGGACTACCGGACAAAAAGATCAGTTTGCCGTCGAGCCAGCGGCTCTTGCCAGTTCGGGCGATGTAATTAAAAGACGCATTGCGCGCCGTGCCAAAATGCAGCGGCGTGCTGGCTTTCGACATGGGGATATATTTCACCCCGGACGTCGTGCCGGAAGTTTTGGCAAAATACGCCGGCTTGCCGGGCCACAGCACATCCTGCTCGCCCGCTTTAATCCGTTCGATGTAGTGTTTCAGCCCCTCGTAATCGCGAATCGGAACGGCTTGCTTAAAGTCGTTGTACGACCGTACCTCGGACAGGCGGTGATCCCGGCCGAAAGCCGTCCGGCTGCCGTGTTCCAGCAGCTGATCCAGCACGCGTTGCTGGCTGGATACGGCGTTGGCCGACCAGCGGTCTATGTCGCGGGCGATCCAGTGGGCGACAGGGCGGATAATAGCGGAGCGAAATCCCATAGCGGCGTAAGTTTGGTAGCAAAGATAGGGATAACTGGGTATGAAAAAAAACCGGCATTGGCGGTATATGGAGTTTATATAAATTTGTTTTCCGCCATGCGACGAATCGGTGATTCGCCGGAAGTTTGGGTTAAAAACCCACATCCGCATGTTTACAGAAGACAACCGCGCCATCCGCGCCTGGGCGGAGGAGGATCGCCCCCGGGAAAAAATGCTGTTAAAAGGTCGGCAGGCACTCACCGACGCCGAATTGCTGGCCATCCTGCTGGGCTCGGGCTGCGTGGGCGAAAGCGCCGTGGCGTTGGCCAGGCGTATCCTGGGTTCCGTAGATAACAACCTGCACGAATTGGGCAAGCGTTCCCTGCGCGATCTGCAGCAATTCAAGGGCGTTGGCGAGGCCAAAGCAATTTCGATTGCCGCGGCGCTCGAACTGGGCCGGCGGCGGCAGTTGTCCGACCTGCGGGAGCGCCCGCGCGTAACCTGCAGCCGCGACGCTTATAATACGATTGCAGCCCTGCTGGCCGATCTGTACCACGAGGAATTCTGGCTGCTGCTGCTCAACAAGGCCAATGAGGTATTCGCCCGCGAACGGCTCAGCACTGGCGGCATGGCCGGCACGGTTGTGGACATCAAGCTCTTATTCAAAGCTGCGCTCGACGCGCGCGCCTGCGCCGTCATCGCCATTCACAACCACCCCTCCGGAAACCTGCAGCCCAGTCAGGCAGACATCGAACTCACCCGCCGACTCAAAAAAGCCGGCGAACTGCTCGATCTGCCCCTGCTCGACCACCTGATTATCTCGGAGCGGGGTTACTACAGTTTTGCGGATGAAGGGGCGATTTAGAGATTTAGACACGCTCTTAGTTCCAATTTTCTCGCCAAAGGCAAAAATCAGCGGTGTAAGCAACAAAAACGCGCGCCGGTTGTCTTTAAAGACGCCGGAAAGGCCGGCGAAATTCTATCTATGCGTTCTAAAATTCATCGTATTGTGTTACGAGCATCCTCCGGCGGCGCTGTTATCTTATTCACCCTTTTGCTGGCAGCTGCCTGCGGCGACCGCGGCGATTGCCGCCTGCCGCAGGGGCGTTATTCCAATCGGGAAGGCCAGGCGCTGATATTCATGCCCAACGGGCAGGGGCTGTGGCTCACGCAATTCGGGAGCATGTACGACACCACGGCCTTGCGGTATCGCACGGATTGCAGCACGGCGCCGACGCAGATAGATATGAATCATTTTCAGGGCGCCATGTACGAGGGGCGGCAACTGTACGGGCTGCTGGAATGGAGCAGCGACAGCAGTTTCCGGTTTATTTATGAAATCGGAGACAGCCCGACTGTTCGCCCCTCGACCTTCGAGAGCGAGCTGACGCAGCAGTTTTACGCGGAAGAGTAATCAACCGGCCCGGCGCGCGTCAGTTGGCAAAATCCGACAGGAACTTCAGGCGCATCAGTTTGATTTCCTCGAACGTAATTTCTTCGTCTTTGAGTTCTTTGTACGCCAGGTTCAGGTCGTCGTTGGGCGCCTCCTTGAAATAGTCAATGATAATTTCCCGAACCGATTCGTCCACCGCTTTAGCGAGGTAGTAGTCGAGTCGGAGTTTGGTGCCGGATTGCACGATGACGTAGAGGTCGTCCAGCAGTTCATCCAGCGTCAGGTCGTTTGAGCGCGCGATATCCTCCAGGGGGATTTTGCGGTCAATCGCGGTGATGATGCCCACCTTAGTTTTGGACTTATTGGCCAGCGTTTTGATCGTCAGGTCTGTTGGCCGGTCAATATCATTTTCCTCTACATATTTTTTGATGGTATCGAGGAAGGGTTGGGCGTATCGTTGCGCTTTACCCAGCGACACCCCGCTGATTTTGGTCATATCCTCCATCGAGATGGGGTACTGCGTGGCCATTTCTTCGAGCGAGGGGTCTTGGAAGATGACGTAGGGCGGCAGATTTTGTTTTTTGGCTACGATCCGCCGAACGTCCTTCAGCATATTCATCAGCGTTTCGTCGAGCACGGCCGTTCCGCCCTTCTCCTCGTCCAGATCGTAGTCGCTGTCGTCGTAGTTGTGGTTGACCGTGATTTGCATCGGGTACGGATTTTTGAGGAACTTTCGTCCCACTTCCGACACCTTGAGCAGGCCAAACTGTTCGACCTCCTTATAGATCAGGTTGTTGACCATGGCGTGGCGGATCACCGAATTCCAGAACTGCTCGTCTTTATCGTCGCCGCCGCCGAAGTTGTCCATTTCCGAGAATCGGTAGTCCTTCATTTCCTTCGTTTCCCGGCCGATCAGAAAATCCACGATGGTTTTCATCAGGTAATTTTCATTGAGATCGAGCACGGCTTGGACGACCATTTCAATTTCGGCCTGCACCTCAATTTTTTCCTTTGGATTGCGGCAGTTGTCGCACATTTTGCCGCAGCGCTCTTCAGCGAATTCCTCGCCGAAGTAATGGAGCAGGAATCGGCGGCGGCAGGAGGCAGTTTCGGCGTAGGCGACGACTTCCTGCATCAGTTGGGCGCCCATTTCGCGTTCGGCGACGGGTTTGTCGCGGAGGAATTTCTCCAGTCGGAGAATATCGTTGTAGTTGTAGAAAGCGATGCACTTGCCCTGGAGTCCGTCGCGGCCGGCGCGGCCGGTTTCCTGGTAGTAGTTTTCGATGCTTTTCGGCATATCGTAGTGAATGACGAAGCGCACGTCGGGTTTGTCAATGCCCATTCCGAAGGCGATCGTTGCGCAGATCACGTCAATATCCTCCATCAGGAAGGCGTCCTGGGTAGCGGAGCGCGTTTTCGGGTCGAGGCCGGCGTGGTACGGCGCCGATTTGATATCATTGACGTTGAGCATTTCGGCGATATCTTCGGCCGTTTTGCGATTTTGGACGTAAATGATCCCGGATTCGCCGCGAAACTCCTCTTTAATGACCTGGATGATTTGTTTGATCGTCTGGTCTTTTTTGATTTTCGGGCGGATTTCGTAAAAAAGATTTTCCCGATTAAAGGAGGAGATAAACGTGTGCGGCACGTGCATATCCAGGTTTTTCAGGATATCCTGGCGCACTTTGGGCGTGGCGGTGGCGGTCAGGGCGATAATGGGCACATCTTTGGAGATGGCGTCAAGCATGACGCGGATGCGGCGGTACTCCGGCCGGAAATCGTGTCCCCATTCCGAAATACAGTGCGCCTCGTCCACAGCCACGAACGAGATATTATTGATGCTAAAGAACTCGATATTTTCCTCTTTCGTCAGCGTTTCCGGCGCGACGTACAGCAATTTGGTTTTGCCGTCGGTGATATCCTGTTTCACCTTTTTCATTTGCGCCTTCGTCAGGGAGGAGTTGAGGAAGTGGGCCACATCGTCCTGCGAAGAGTACCCGCGGATACTGTCCACCTGATTTTTCATCAGGGCGATCAGCGGGCTGATGATGATGGCCGTTCCGGGCATCATCAGGGCCGGCAATTGGTAGCAAAGGCTTTTCCCGCCGCCCGTCGGCATGATGACAAAGGTATCTACGCCATCCAGGACGCTTTGTACGATCGTCCGTTGATTTGATTTAAACGCATCAAAACCAAAATACTTTTGCAAACTTTCAAGCAGAACGTCGCGCTCTGCAGTAACTGCACTCATATTGCTATAAAACCTTAATTATAAAAACCTTTTTTATCCGAGCTGCGATTGTGCCTGCTCAAGATAGGCTTTTTCAATGAAATGAAAAGTTAAAAAATCTAAACGGCCTATCCTACGCGTAATTTGATCTGAAAATACCGATTTTTCGCCGTTTTTTTGGTCGAAAAAATATCGAACGCCTTTAAAAACACAATTAAAACGGCAAAAAAACCTGCTTTCAGCCCAACCCGCACGGCTCAACAGCCACGCTTTTTCGACCCGCCGCGAAGGGCTTTTCAAAAAAGACGCCAAAGATATAAAAACTTTCACAACAAAACCGTGCAGTTTTTTTATTTTTATTTTTACACAATTTTCACGGCATTCCGGATTTAATTTTGCCCCGGCATTGATTAATGCCGAAATAAAGAATATTATTTTGAAAAATATGAACGATCGGCAGGGTTCCCCTATTTTGCGCGCAGCGCGTCAAACGATTGATATTGAAGCGGAAACGCTCCAAAAACTCGCCAAAAGCCTGGGTGACACGGAAGATTTCCTCGCCGTGGTGGAAGCGGTGGCGGCGGCGCGCGGCCGACTGGTCGTGACCGGCATCGGAAAAAGCGCGATTGTGGCGCAGAAAATTGTCGCCACGCTGAATTCCACCGGCGCGCCGGCGTTATTCCTTCATGCCGCGGATGCTATTCACGGCGACCTGGGTATGGTGCAGCCGGAGGATATTGTGCTGTGTATTTCGAAAAGCGGCGAAACGCCCGAAATCAAGGTGCTGGCGCCGCTGGTGCGCAACTTCGGCAACCGCCTCGTGGCCATGACGGCCAACCGGAACTCGACGCTGGCCATTTTAGCCGACTGGGTGCTCTGGACGCCGATTGATGCGGAGGCCGATCCGAACAACCTGGCGCCCACGGCCAGTACCACCGCCCAAATGGCGCTCGGCGATGCACTCGCCGTCGCCCTGCTCACCCTGCGCGGCTTTTCGCCCGGCGATTTCGCCCGTTTCCACCCCGGCGGCGCCCTGGGCAAACAACTGTACCTCCGCGTCGGCGATCTCTATCCGCACCATGGCCGCCCGGCCGTTGGGCCGGACGCCTCCCTGCAGGAAGTCATCCTCGAAATCAGCGCCAACCGCCTCGGCGCCACGGCCGTCCTGGATGCCGACGACCGGCTCTGCGGGATCATCACCGACGGCGACCTGCGCCGGATGCTGAGCAGCCCGGTAGATCTGCTCCGCACCACCGCCGCCAATATCATGACCACGCACCCCAGAACCATCAGCCCGGACGCGCTCGCCGTCGAAGCGCTCGCGCAAATGCGGGAACATTCGATTACCCAATTGCCGGTGCTCCAGGATCAGGCGTATCTCGGGTTTGTGCACCTGCACGATTTGCTGAAAGAGGGGATTGTGTAGAACATGCCTACACTTTTCTGAGTAGATAAACAGCCCACATCGCCGTCAACACCAACACGCCCGCACAAGAAAAAGCAAACGGGAACCCCCAAACCTCCGCCAACCAGCCAATCGCCGGCGGCCCGATCAGGAAGCCCAGAAAACTGAACGTCGCATACGTCGCCAACCCGGCGCCCTGCGCATATCCCTCCACCCGGGCCGATGCATTGAATAAAATCGGGGCGCCCAGCGCCACGCCGGCGCCCAACATCAAAAAGCCCAGCAGCCCCGTCCAGGGAGCCGTCGCCAGGATGGTTACCACCAGCGCCAGGGCGGACGCGCCGGCGGTAAAATACAGCAGGCGCCGCGCGCCCAAACGCGGAATAACCGCATCGCCCGTAAACCGCATGGCCATCATGGTGAAGGAAAAAAACGTAAAACCTAAGGCGGCTGTTTGCGCCTCGGCGTCCAAATAATCGCGCAGATACACGGCGCTCCAGTCGAACGCCACGCCCTCGCAGATGCTGATCGTCAGACCAACGTAAATCATCAGCAACAACTCCCGGTTGGGCCAGACAAATCCGGGCGACCCGGTGCGCACCGCCGCCTGCCGCTGCTCGTCCGGAACTTGCGCAATCACTGGCCGAAGTCTGATCCAGGCGCCTGCGGCGACGAGCAGGCCCGCCGCGGTCAGGTGCAGCCAGGGCGCTACGCCGACAGCAATCATCGCCGCCGAACCGGCAGAACCCACCATGCCCCCCACGCTCCACATCCCGTGGCAGGTGGACATGATATGCACGCCCTCCGCCCGCTCAGTATTCGTCGCGCAGGTGTTCATCGCTACATTGAGTACCGCAATCGCCGCGCCGGTGAGAAACAGCGCGCCCAGGAGCGTCCACCGCTCCGGCATCCAAATCGGCAGCACAAAACAAAGCGCCATCAGCACCGCGCTTACATTGGTGGCCGGCGCCAGTCCAAACCGCGCAATCAAACGCGGCGAAATCGGATTGGCGGCCAGCAAACCCAGCGGCAGCCCGAACAAAGCCAGCCCCAGCTGCGCATCGTTCAGTCCCAAGGCGGTTTTTACATGCGGAATGTGCGTGACCCAACTGCCAAACATGAAGCTGTCGGCGGCAAAAACCAATCCGATCGCGCGGTACATTCGGTTCGACCAAAAGCGGCGTAAATTACCGGCAACCTGGGCCGGAATTTGGAGCAAAAAATGGGAAGAGGCGTTCAAAGCAGGTACAAATTATCCGGCAAAATTCGGAATATTCGCATCGGTTCCCACCCCTGCTTTGCAAATTTATTCCGCGCGCGTTTCCAATTTGCGCTTACATTAGCTGTATGCAAACCTGGCCGGCTATATTTTTACCCTGGATCGCAGCCCTTTATGCCGCGTTATGCGCCCTGTTTTATTTCGGGCAGGACTATTTTTTCTTCCGGCCGGAGCGGCTGCCGAGCTGGTTTAAATTTCAGTATCCCTTCCCTTTTCGGGAGGTGGACTTTGAGATGGAGGACGGCGGCCGGGTGAATGCCCTGCATTTCCGCGTGCCCAACAGCCGCGGCGTGGTGTTTTATATTAAAGGCAACTCGCGCAGCATCAAGGGCTGGGGAAAATTTGCCAAGGATTTTATCGGCAAAGGCTTCGATTTTTTTATTCTCGATTATCGCGGCTTTGGAAAAAGCAAAGGGCGGCGAACGGAGTCCATCTTGTTCAGCGACCTGCAGCAGGCCTACAAATGGCTCTCCGCGCAGTACCCGGAAGGGCAGATTGTCCTGTACGGGCGCTCGCTGGGCAGCGGACTGGCGGCGCGCATCGCGTCCTGGAACCACCCGCGGCTGCTGATCCTCGATTGCCCCTATTACTCTTTTCTGTACAACGCGCGCCGGTTCGGATTCTGGCTGCCCCTGCAATGGCTGCTCCGCTATCCCATTCGCACCGACCGCTTCCTCACCAAGGTGCAATGCCCGGTGCATATTCTGCACGGCGTGCGGGATCGCCTTTTTCCTATCCGGCAAAGCCGCATGCTGCAAAAACTGGCGCCCAACCTCGTTCATCTTCACCCCATTCCCGGCGCAGGCCACAACAACCTGCCCGATTATCCCAAATACCACGATTTGCTGTACGATATCCTGCACGAAACCAAACCGCAGGACGCGCCCGCGTAGAGACGCGATGCATCGCGTCTAACATGTTATAACAAACATTTTAATACTATAAAAACCCTGTATAAAATTTTTTCACCACGTTTTTTTCTATGCGTTATTGTATCCTCCCGGCCGTGCTGCTCCTGCTCGCTGCCGCCTGCACCCAAACGAACCCGGCCGACAAGGCCACCCTCATTCTGCTGAACGGCGCCGTATGGACGGCCGACAGCCTGCAACCAACCGCAGAAGCCATTGCGATGCGCGGCGAGCGCATCCTGTTTGTCGGCGACAACGCCGGCGCCCAGGCTTTCGCATCCGACGGCACGCAGGTCATCAACCTGCATGGGGCGTTTGTCACGCCCGGATTCATCGAAGGGCACGGGCACTTCAGCGCCCTGGGCCGCGCCCTCCAAAACCTGAACCTCATGCCTACAAAAAGCTGGCAGGAGATTATCCGCCTCGCCGGCGAAAAAGCCGCCGCAACGCCCAAAGGCGCCTGGATAGAAGGACGGGGCTGGCACCAGGAAAAATGGAACCAGGACGCTGGCCCGGTTGTAAACGGGTATCCCTTCCACGACGCCCTCAGCGCGGCCACGCCCGACCACCCGGTGGTGCTGCACCACGCCAGCGGCCATGCGCTTCTGGCTAACCAACAGGCGATGGCGCGGGCCGGGATATCCCGTGAAACGCCCGACCCCGTCGGCGGCCGCATCGTCCGCGACGCCGCCGGCCGACTCACCGGCGTATTCGAAGAAAATGCCATGCTCCTGATCGAACGCCCGCTGGAAATGTGGAAAAACCAGCGATCCGAAGCCCAAAAACAGGCCGATTTCGACCAGGCAATCCGCGCCGCAAGCGCCGATTGCCTGTCGAAAGGCATCTGCTCCTTCCAGGACGCCGGCAGCAGTTTCTGGGAAATCGAGCAGTACAAACGCCTCGCAGAAAACGGCAAGCTCGATCTCCGGCTCTGGATCATGGTGGCCCAGCCGCCCGTGTCCGAACTCGACCGCCTCGCCGCTTTCCCGCAAATCGGCCTGGGCGACGGCTACTGCACGGTGCGCGCCGTGAAGGCCTATCTCGACGGCGCCCTGGGCTCTTACGGCGCCTGGCTCCTCGAACCGTACAACGACAAACCCGGTTTCACAGGGCAAAACGTCACGCCGGCCGATACCCTCGCCGCCATCGCCGCCGCCTGCCGCGACCGCGGCCTGCAGTTCTGCGTGCATGCCATCGGCGACCGCGCCAACCGGGAAACCCTCCGAATCTTCGAACAATACGCCCCTGGAAAAGATGCCCGCTGGCGCGTGGAACACGCGCAACATATCGCCCCGGAGGATATCCCGCGCTTCGCACAACAAGGCGTGGTCGCCTCCATGCAAGCCATTCATTGCACCAGTGATGCCCCCTTCGTGGAAAAACGCCTCGGCGCAACCCGCGCGCGAACCGGCGCGTACGTCTGGCGCGACCTGCTCGACAACGGCGCCCACCTCGCCAACGGCACCGATACCCCCGTGGAAGACGCCGACCCGCGCGCCTGCCTGTACGCAAGCGTCACCCGCAAACGCCCCGACAATCCGATCGCCTTCTATCCCGAACAAGCCATGTCGCGCGAAGAAGCCCTCCTGTCTTATACCCGCTGGAACGCCCGCGCCGCCTTTGAAGAAACCGAAAAAGGCAGCCTCGAAAAAGGGAAGCGCGCCGACGTCACCGTCTGGTCCGCAAACCTACTCCATTGCCCCGCCGATTCCATCCTGCAGGCTGCAGTACAATACACCATCGTCGGCGGGAAAATCCGGTTCGCCGGCAAAAAATAACAGACGGCCCGACAAATTAAATAGTAACCGCATTTATATGTAAGGTGCATACATAATTAGCAAATACGCTACTTATTTTGGATAATAATTGCGAAAAGTTTGCCAAAAAAAATACCTTTGCATCTGTGTTAAAATTAACCTGTCATCATTAAGCACTTTTAACAGTGGAATACGGATATTTTAAACGGAGAGACCGGGGCGACTCCCGGGATCGCGACCGTGACCGCGGCGGCGCCCGCGAACGCGGTGAATTTCGCGATCGCGGCGGTCTCCGGGATCGCGGCGGCGATCGCGATCTGGAAGAAAGCGTTTTCTCTAAACGCGTGCGCGCTGGCAAACGCCGCACTTACTTCTTCGACGTGCGCAAAACCCGCGCGAACGACTTTTTTATCACCATCACAGAAAGCACGCGGCGGGAAGACGGCTACGGCTATAAGCGCCATAAAATTTTCCTCTATAAGGAGGATTTCAACCGCTTCGCCGCCTCGCTCAATGAAGTCGTGCAACATGTCAAAACGGAACTGATGCCCGATTTTGACTATGAAGAATTCGACCGCCGCCAAGCTGAATGGGAAGCGCAAAACCGCTTTCCGGAAGATGAAGAAGACGATCGAAACGACTTTCCCGAAGAGGACGAACAAGACGGGAAAGGCGCCGGTAAAAAAAACGAGGACGATATGGACTGGTAAACCCAGGCCCGCCACGAAAAGTAGGTACAGGATTGCTCGCCGGATCAAAAATGGCGCGTTTTTTGCCATTCCCGATTCGATGAAAAAAATCCCGACATACGCTTACCGCACAAATAATGTATCCGCACAATACGCAGGCGAAGCCGCTCCCCCAACCAGGGAGGCGCTTCGCCTTTTTTATGCCCATTGCTGTGCAAAAATTCCAAATTTGCCCTTTTCCGACATGCGGAAAAGCCGATTTTTACGTTAATATACTGGAAAAATTGCCGCGCCAACGCCAAAAGCGTAACTTTGCGGCGCTTTCTGATTCGCATAAATTAGACCTGAAATTACCCCATAACCAAACAGCCATCACTCCTAACCTTTTTATTATTCCTTTTTATTTTTCATGGATACGCTAAAGCAACTTTTTTTCGAAAAATCGCAGGCGCTGGGTAAAGAAGTAAAAGACCTGCTCAAAGAACACGGCGATACAATCGTGGACGATGTGCGCATCGAACAGATGTACGGCGGCATGCGCGATATCACTTCCATGATCTGGGAAACCTCGCTCCTGGATGCAGAAGAAGGTATCCGCTTCCGCGGCTATTCGATTCCCGAACTCCGGGAAAAACTCCCAACCGCGCCCAATAGCAAAGAACCGCTTCCCGAAGGCCTCTTCTGGCTGATGCTCGTAGGCGATGTTCCGACAAAAGAACAGGTAAAATGGCTCACCGAAAACTGGGTGCGCCGCGCAAATATCCCCGAACACGTGTTCAAAGCGATTGATAACCTGCCCCTGGACGCGCACCCGATGACCCAACTCTCGGTTGCCGTTATGGCGATGCAAAATACCAGCGTGTTCGCCCAACGGTACAATGCCGGCATGAATAAAAGCGAGTACTGGGACGCCACCTACGAGGACACCATGAACCTCGTCGCCCGACTGCCGCGCATCGCCGCCTATATCTACCGCCGCATCTACCACAACGGCGACCAGATTCTGCCGGATATTTCGCTCGACTGGGGCGGTAACTTTGCCCACATGCTCGGATTCCCGGATAACGGCTTTAAAGAATATATGCGCCTGTTCCTGACGATCCACGCAGACCACGAAGGGGGCAACGCCTCCGCGCACACCACGCACCTCGTAGGCTCTACCCTCAGCGATCCTTATCTCTCGTTTAGCGCCGCCCTGAATGCACTCGCCGGACCGCTGCACGGCCTGGCGAACCAGGAGGTCATCCGCTGGGTGATCAAAATGACGGATACGCTCGGCACCACCAAACCCTCGCGCGAGCAAATCAGCGAATATGTGAAAAGCACGCTCGCCAGCGGCCGCGTAATCCCGGGATACGGCCACGCCGTGCTCCGCAAACCGGATCCGCGATTTATGGCGCAGCGCCAGTTCGCCGAAGACAATGTATCAGACAGCGACCTGGTGAAAATTGTCTGGAAAATCTTCGACGTGGTGCCGCCAATCCTGTCCAGCCTCGGAAAAGTCAAAAATCCCTGGCCGAACGTGGACGCGCACTCGGGCGCCCTGCTCATGCACTACGGTATGAAAGAGCACAACTACTACACCGTCCTCTTCGGCGTCAGCCGCGCGCTCGGCGTACTCGCCGCCCAATGCTGGGCGCGCGCGCTCGGCCTGCCGCTCGAACGCCCCAAATCGGTGACCACCGCCTGGGTTAAAGAATTCCTCGCTAAACAGGCCAGCCTCGCCGCTGCCGCCGGTCAAAACTAAAATAATAACCGGTTAATAGGATCGCTGTCTGGCCCAAAACGTCCCTTTTTGGCTCAGACGCGACCGGCTAACCAGTTACCTAAAATACGCCGAAAAGGTCTATGCGCCATTTTCTGCTCTCCGCACTTTTTCTGATACCTGCCTTCTCCGCCCGGGGAGGCAGGTATTTCGATTTTAACCAACAAGCCCGCCAAATTTATCAGGCAACATTCGATACCCGATTCGAAAAAGCGCGCCAATCCCTCGCCGCTTTTCAGCGCAAGGAGCCGGATAACCAAATCGCGGTTTTTCTCGAACACTATATAGATTTCCTGACCGCCGTTACCGGCAATCAGGACGCTGATTACCAGCGCTTCCAAAAACAACTGCTGCCCCGGATTGACAAAATTTCCAGGGGGGACGCCAATTCGCCCTGGCGCCTGTTCTGCCAGGCAGAAATGCGCCTCCAAGGCGCCCTGCTCGCCGGCCGATCCGGAAATTACCTTTCCGGACTCAGCGATGTGAAACTGGCCTACGCCCTGCTGGCCGAAAACAGGCGCCGATTCCCCGACTTCATGCCCAACCTCAAAAGCCTCGGCCTGCTCAATGTGCTCATCGGCAGTATCCCGGAAGAATACCGCTGGACGGTCAAAGCGCTGGGCGGTATTGATGCCGACCTCGAAACCGGTCGGAGCGAACTGGCTAAGGCCGCCGAACTGGCCGCCAAAGACCCCGCCCGTCCCTTCGCCGCCGAAACGATCCTCATCCTCGGTTTTGTGCAATTGTATGCCGAAGAACGCAAAGACCTGGCCTGGAAAACAATCCAATCCGCCGGATTTAACCCGCGTACCGGCCCGCTCGCCGCCTACCTGCTCGCCGTATCCGCCGCCCGCACCGGCCGAAATGACGAGGCTATCCAATACCTCGAAGCATGCCCGGCCGGCGGTGATTACGCCCCTTTCCCTTATCGCTATTTCTCCCTGGGGCTCTACAAACTGTACCGCCTCGACGCCGACGCTAATAAGCCCCTCGAGCGCTTTCTGAAAGAAGTAAAAAGCGATATTGGGGTGGCCGAAGCGATGCAAAAATTAGCCTGGTTCCACTGCACCCGCGGTAATACCGCTGCATACACACAAATTATGCAGAAAATTACTAAAAAGGGTACGCAACGCAGCGAAACTGATCAAGCTGCACTCCAGGAAGCCCTGCGCGGGGAAAACCCCAACCCGGTGCTGCTGCGCGCCCGCCTGCTGTTCGACGGCGGCTACTACCAACGCGCAGCGGAGCTGCTGCAAAAAGAAAAGGATAGCCCGGAAGCAGGGGCCGAATTTCGGCTCGAAAAGACCTACCGCCTCGGCCGATGCGCGCACGAACTCCGCCGGCTCGACGAAGCCGTACGATACTACAACCAGACCATCGAACTCGGCGCCGAACTGCCGCTCTACTACGCCTGCAGCGCCGCCCTGCAACTCGGCCTGGCGTATGAAGAGAAAGCCGACTACGCGCGCGCGAAAGAAGCATTCAATAAATGCCTGGCGATGAAGCCCGACAGCTACGCAACCGGCCTGCACGCCCGGGCCAGGACGAGCATCAAACGGCTGCCGGAATAGAGGCTGTCGCATAAGGTACAGCGACACAAAATTTTCAGAATATAATTTTGAAAATAAGGCATGTGAATGTTGGTGTGACTCAAAGTCATGCCGACACTATGCTCGATCGAAATTTGATTTTGCCGCTTGGTTTCGTTGCATACTTCTGATGCAGCCTCTCCTCAATCGTTTTGCTGCATCCAGGGCGCTTTTTCCCGCTTTTTGCCGGATAAAAACAAATACATACCCGGAATCACCAGGAGGGTCAGCGCCAGTGAAAACAACAAACCGCCGACCACCACCATCCCCAAGGGAATACGGCTTGTGGAAGCCGATCCAAGCGCAAACGCAATCGGTACCGCCCCCAGGACTGTTGCCAGGGTCGTCATCAGAATCGGCCGCAGGCGCGCTTTCGAAGCCTCGAGTACCGCGTCGAATTTATTCATGCCGGCATCGCGCTTTTGGTTGGCAAATTCGACGATCAAAATGCCGTTTTTAGTCACAATCCCGATCAGCATGATCATCCCGATCTGGCTGAAGATATTAAAGGTGTTGTCTGTCAGCGCCAAGGTAAGGTACGCGCCTGCGATGGCCGGCGGCACCGTCAGCATGATGATGAACGGATCGCGGAAACTCTCAAACTGCGCCGCCAAAATCAGGTAGATCAGCAGGAGCGCCAGCAGAAAAGCGTACGAGGTATTGCCGCTGCTCTCGCTAAAATCGCGGGAGGGGCCGGCCAGATCGGTTTGAAAAGTCTCATCCAATTCCTGCGCCGCAATGCGCTCCATCGCTTCGATGCCCTCGCCGAGGGTCTTTCCGGGCGCGAGGGCTGCACTGACCGTTGCCGCTTTATAGCGGTTGTAGTGGTATATTACCGGCGGGTTGCTGGTTTCCTCGAAGCGGACGATATTGTCCAACTGGATCATATCGCCCCGGTTGTTGCGCACGTACAAGGCCGCCAGATCCACCGGCTCGTCGCGGTCGCTCCGATCTACCTGCCCAATCACCTGATACTGTCGCCCGTTCATTAAAAAATAGCTGAATCGCCGCCCGGACAACGCCAGTTGCAGTGTTTGGCTGACGTCATACACACTGACACCGAGCTCGGCCGCTTTCAGGCGGTCTATCGAAATTTGAATTTCCGGTTTGTTGAATTTCAGATCCACATCCACGTTGGCAAAAGTGGAATCCTGCCGGGCGGCATCCAGAAAGCGCGGCACGGACTCGCTGAGGCGGTCGAAATTCAAATTTTGGATAACAAACTGCACCGGCAGCCGCAAACCGGCGCCAAAACTCGTGGAAATCGTCTGTTCCTGGTTGGGAAACACCCTGGCGTTGGTAAACCGACGGGTCATACCGAGGAGCTGGTCGTATATTTCCTGCTGGCTCCGCGTGCGAAGCGCAGGGTCCGATAACATCAGGCTGATAAATCCGGTATTGGCGCTGCCGGCGCCCACCCGGCCCGGGGCCGTAATGCCGAACACCATCTGGTATTCCGGGACAGAGTCCATCACCTGATCCACGAGATCGGAAATGATCAATTCGGTTTGATCAAAGTCGGTGCCTTCCGGCGCTGCGACCGTAGCCCGGATGGTGCTTCGATCCTCCAGGGGCGCCAGTTCGGACTTGATGCGGCCCTGATAAAACCAAATAATACCAAAGCAGGCGACTAAAATCGCTACACTGGCCCAACGCAGCCGGAGAAATCCCTGTAAAAAACGCCCGTACCACGATTCCATACCGCTAAAAAAAGGCTCGGTCGCATGGTAAAATTTTCCTTGGCGGATATTGCCGCCCAATTTTACGTTCAGTACAGGCGTAAGCGTCAGCGACACAAAGGCGGAAATGAGTACTGCGCTGGCGACCACAATGCCGAATTCCCGGAATAATCGCCCGGTAAAACCCTGCAGGAAAATCACCGGCACGAATACAACCGCCAGGGTCAGCGAGGTGGAAATCACGGCGAAAAATATTTCGCGCGTGCCTTCTCGCGCCGCCTGCCACTTATCCATGCCTTTTTCAATGCGTTTGTAGATATTTTCCGTGACCACGATCCCGTCGTCCACCACCAAACCGGTAGCCAGCACGATGGCGAGCAGCGTCAGGACATTGATGGAAAAATCCAGCAAATACATGATAAAAAAGGCGCCGATCAGCGAAACCGGGATATCAATCAGGGGGCGCAGGGCAATCACCCAGTTGCGGAAAAACAGAAAAACAATCAGTACGACCAGCAGAATGGCGATTCCGATGGTTTCCGTTACTTCCTCGATCGCCTGGCGCACGAAGCGCGAGCGATCCAAGCCCACTTCCGTGACGATATCCGGCGGCAATTCTTTTTTTATTTGTTCGTACCGGCGGTAGAACTCATCGGCAATTTCGATCAGATTCGCACCCGGCTGCGGAATAATCGCCAGCGACACGTTGGTGATATTATTTCTGCGGGCGCTGAATTCGTCATTTTCTGGCCCCAGCACGGCTTCTCCGACGTCGCGGAAGCGCACCGTCTGGCCGTTTGCCTGGCTGATGATCATGTTGTTAAAGTCGTCCTCCGTGCTGAGGCGGCCGGCGGTTTTGACCGTCAGTTCCGTCGCGTCGCCGCGAATTTTGCCGCCGGGCAGTTCCACGTTTTGGCGATTTAGCGCTGCCTGGACGTCCTGCACCGTGAGTTGGTGCGCCGTCAGGCGGGCAGGGTCTATCCACAAGCGCATCGCGGGGCGCTTATCGCCGAATATCTGTACCTGGCTGACGCCCGGGATGGTCTGGATTTTTTCCAGCAGGTTGTTTTCGGCGTAATCGCTGAGTTCCATCACGCTGCGCGTGCTGCTTTGGAGCGGTACGAACATCACCGGGTCGCTGTTGGCGTCCGATTTACTGACGACGGGCGGCGCGTCTATATCCTGGGGCAGGTTGCGTTGGGCCTGGCTCACTTTATCGCGCACATCGTTGGCGGCCCGTTCCAGATCGGCGCCCAGTTCGAATTCTACTGTGATTGCGGAGCTGCCGAGGGCCGACTGCGAGGAGATGGTTCGGATACCGGCGATACCGTTGATGATTTTTTCCAGCGGTTCCGTGATTTGGCTTTCCACCACATCGGCATTCGCGCCCGTGTACGCAGTGCGTACCGTGATGACTGGCGGGTCAATTGCAGGGAATTCCCGGATACCGAGGTAGCGGTATCCGATGATGCCAAAAAAAACAATCAGGATGCTCATGACGGTGGCGAACACCGGTCTGCGCAGGGAAAAATCGGCTATACTCATAATTCAGGCGGCTGATCTGACAGCAAAGGCAAAGTTCGGGGATTGGATTGGAAACTTAGCCTCTGTCTATAATTTTATCGCCGATTCAAAAATAGCTTTTCTACCGCCATTTCTGAGCCGGCGATAAAAATTGAGGTAGCCGCCTCAGGCACTGCACGTTTTTCCAAAAGTCAACTATACGCTCAAACAGGATATTTCCCCTCCAAAGACGATGTTCAATCCGAATTTTTTAAAAATCATACGTAATCTCCACGCTATCCGTCACCGGTCGTGCCTGGCAGGTAAGGCAAAAACCGGCTTTAATCTCATCGGGATCCAGCGCGTAGCAAACCTCCATTTCCACTTGTCCCTGCACAATTTTGGCCATGCAGGTGGAGCAGGCGCCCGAGGTGCAGGAATACGGCGGCTCGTATTTGTCGCGCACCAGCGCATCGAGGATGGTGGCGCCGGTCGGGACGGTGATTTCGATTCGTTCGCCTTGCAGGTGCGCGATTAATTTGGCGCCGCCGGCGCCGGAATCGGCGATATCGCCTGGCACGTGCGTGGCATTGACAAACCGTTCGGTGTGGATTTGTTTGGGATCAATGCCTTGGCCGAGCAGGGCGGCCTGCACGATGTCGGCCATATTTCCCGGGCCGCAGAGGTAATAGAGGCAGTCGGCTTCGGCGACTTGTGCGGGGTATTCCTCCAGGAATCGGGCGATGTGCTGGTTGTCAATGCGCCCCGTTTTGCCGTGCCAATTGTGCGTTGTTTTTTTGAACATGCCCAAAAATCCACCGCCGCGCTCTTTATGCGGTTTGCTCAGCACATATTCCACGAACAGTTGGCCTTCGTAGCGCTTGCTCAGTTCGTCGAGCGCGTCCCGGAAAATAATATTCTCCTCGTCGCGGTTGCCGTAGAGCAGAAACAGGGTGCTCATGGGTTCTGTTTCCAGCACGGTTTTGATGGTGGACATGAGGGGCGTGATGCCGCTGCCGGCGGCAAACAGGAAATAATTGCGGCGTTTATCCGGATCCAGTCGGTTGTAAAACCGTCCTTCCGGCGTGGCGATTTCCAGCGTGTCGCCGGGTTTGACCTGATCGTGCAGCCAGGGGGACATTTTGCCGCCCGGCACTTTTTTTACCGTAATGACCAGGCGCTGCTCCAACGGGCTGCTGCTCATGGAATAGGCGCGCCGCAGTTCCTGGCCGTTGAAATGGCGCCGAATGGTGACGTATTGCCCTTGTTTGAAGGTGAATTTTTCCTGAAGATCGGCGGGGACGTCCAGTTCCACACTGATCGTATCGGTTGTTTCAGGGGAAATATTTTTAATCTGTAGCGCGTAAAACTCCATAAATTGATTGCGGTGTTTAAATGCTCCGCAAAAGTACGTCGGATAACAATTTCTTGTCCGAATGGTTGTTATATTTGTCCGACTGAAAAACGTTTCACCAATCTAAGTGCTTATGAAATTTCGGGATTTGAAATACCTGTTTGCGTATTTTCTGCCGGCGAGCGCCTTCCTGGCTTTGTTTTGGTTGGGGCCGTGGTCGTGGGCGACGGTCGTGCTCAGTTTTGTCATTTTACCGGTGTTAGAGGGGATTTTGCCGCAATCCGTGTGGAACGTCCCGGAGTCGGACGAGCCGCAGGAATCCGGTCGGACTTGGTTTGACTGGCTGCTGTACCTGAACGCGCCGCTGCTGTTTGCGATCGTGGGGCAGTATTTTTTCACGATTACGCAGCAAGCGCTGACCAGTTCGGAGTGGGCGGGGCTGACCTTCAGCGTGGGCATTATTGTCGGCGCCTGCGGGATCAATGTCGCGCATGAATTGGGCCACCGGAGCGACAAGCGGGAGCAGGCTTTGGCTAAGCTGATGTTGCTGCCGGCGCTCTACCAGCATTTTTTTATCGAGCACAACCGGGGGCACCACAAGCACGTGGCCACGCCGCTCGATCCGGCCACGGCGCGCTACGGCGAGTGGCTGTTTACTTTTTGGATTCGCTCTACCGTCGGCGGGTGGCGCAATGCGTGGAAGCTGGAGGCGGAGCGCTTGTCGCAGAGACGCGAGGCGTCGGGTCGCGAGGGTCGCGAGGCATCGCGCGTTTTGAGCCGCGAGGCATCGCGCGTTTTGAGCCGCGAGGCATCGCGCGTTTTGAGCCGCGAGGCATCGCGCGTTTTGAGCCGCGAGGCATCGCGCGTTTTGAGCCGCGAGGCATCGCGTGTTTTGAGACGCGAGGCATCGCGCGTTTTGAGACGCGAGGCATCGCGCGTTTTGAGACGCGAGGCATTGCGCGTTTTGAGACGCGAGGCATCGCGTCTCTACGGGTTGTGGCAAAATGAAATGCTGCGCTTTCAGTTGTTTCAACTGGCCTGGCTTGGCGGGATTTATCTGTTGTTTGGATGGCAGGGGCTCTTGGGCGCGCTTTTGATTGCCGTGGTGGGCTTTTTGCTGCTCGAAACCATTAATTACGTGGAGCATTACGGGCTGCAGCGGCGCATCCTGCCGTCTGGTCGGCCGGAACCTGTGCGTCCGGTGCATTCCTGGAACAGCGATCATGAAATGGGGCGCATTTTCCTGTACGAGCTCACGCGCCACAGCGATCACCACTACAAAGCCTCCCGAAAATACCAAATACTCCGCCACCTGGACGAGAGTCCGCAGCTCCCGCTCGGCTACCCGGCCAGCGTGATTTTGGCCCTGGCGCCCCCGTTGTGGTTTTGGGTGATGAACCCAAGAATAAAGGCCCTGGCGTCCTCTTAGAGCATGTCTAAAATTATATTTCTCTCTAATATGAAAGTCTTTTTCAGCCATACTTCGTTCCTTTTTTTCGCCGTAATTAGTCCCATTACGCCTGCAAAAAGCGCCTTGTCTGGCTAAAAAATCCTTTTCATATTAACAG
>JBEIDF010000048.1:0-21012 GCA_040383605.1 Lewinellaceae bacterium | reverse complement strand
TAGCAGGTCGCGTCTGAGCCAAAAAAGGACCCATTTTTCGCCAGACGAAGCGATTTTTTGCAGGCCATAGCAGCGCTACGGTCAAAAAAAATTGCGAAGTATGGCGGAAAATGGGACTTTTTGGGCCAGACAGCGATCCTGCTAACCAGTTACTTTTTTTCAAAACAACCGGACCCGACAGGCCGGACGCCCGCAGTACACGCAATTTTTGATAAAAACCGCCATCTGGAGACAGATATTACCCAAAATTTATCGTAACTATGTGCGTTAATAAGCGCCCGATAACCGCTAATAAAAAGCCAGTCATGCACACCCTTCGTTTACTTGTACTCACAGGGCTTCTCGCCCTTGCGTTCCGCTTGCCCGCGCAAATCATTCCCGGCCTCAAAGGCGGCCTCAATCTGGCGTCTATGGCCCAGGAAAACGCCCCGGATGTGCAGTATGCTATTGCCGGCGCCGGTGGATTAACGTTCGATCTGAACCTGTGGAATCATTTTACCCTCCAGCCCGAACTGTTATTTATCCAAAAAGGTAGCAAGACGCGCTACGAGGTGCTGGGATTGAATTTTGAACAAATTATCACCCTCAACTACCTGGAAATTCCTGTGCTGGCTAAAGTCCGCTTCGGCAACTACGGCGAAGATGAAGATTTCGGGCTCTATGCCGCAATCGGCCCTTGGGCCGGGTTTGCCCTCAACGGCAAGAGCCGCACCACGCAGTTTCTGAGCAACGGCATTCGCGGCGATTCAACCGTGGAAGAGTTCCGTTTCGACGCCTCAGACAACCGCAAGCGCTTCGACTATGGCGCCTGTGCCGCATTCGGGCTGGTGATTAACCGCATCCTCCTCGAGGGCCGCTATAATTACGGCCTGGCTAAAGTACTGCCCGCCAGCACAGGCACGGATACGACGCCCGTGCAGCAAACCCGGGGTATATCCGTAACGCTGGGGGTGGTGTTTTAATGTCTTTGACAGCTGAAACGTGGCGCATTTTTTGCTGTAAAAATGATGCGCGTCCACCCGCGATGCTTTTTTGTTTGTAACTGGTTAGCAGGTCGCGTCTGAGCCAAAAAAGGATCCATTTTTCGCCAGACGAAGCGATTTTTTGCAGGCCATAGCAGCGCTATGGTCAAAAAAAATCGCGAAGTATGGCGGAAAATGGGACTTTTTAGGCCAGACAGCGATCCTGCTAACCAGTTACTTTTGTTTATTAAAATGGCAAATAATTTAAAAATGAGCGACCGCTGCGCGCATCGAAAAACCGCCCGGTATTTTAACAACCCACCGTATGCAAAATGCCGCAGCATGCTGTACTTTTGCAGTTGATAATACACGAGCATATTTGGAATGGGATTGATTGCTCCAAACGGCTCAAAAACCTGATGTGATGAAAGAACTTGCGAAGCATATTGAACATACGATTTTAAAACCCGATTGCACCGCCCAGGAAGTGCGCCAGATTTGCGAAGAGGCCCTGCAGCATCAGTTTGCCGGCGTCTGTATCCCCCCGTTGTTCGTCCGGGACGCCCGGCGGATACTCGGCGAGGAAAGTCCGGTGCGGCTCGTCACGGTCGTCGGCTTCCCGATGGGCTACTCGGCCATCGCCGCAAAAAGCGAAGAGATTAAACGCGCAGCAGAAGACGGCGCAGATGATGTGGACGCCGTGGCGAATATCGCCGCAATCAAATCTGGAAACTGGACGTACGTCCGCCGCGATCTCGACAGCCTCGCGCGCGCCGCGCAAATCCGCGGATGCACGCTCAAGGTGATTCTTGAGTGCGGTCTGCTGACAGAGGAGGAAATACGCCAGGTTTGCGCCATGGTGGAGGAAATCAAGATACCTTTTGTAAAAACCGGCACAGGGTTCCACAGCCATCCGGCAACGCCCGATATGGTGCGCCTGCTGCGCGCTTTCGCCCCAAACGCAAAAGTGAAAGCCGCCGGCGGCATCCGTACCGCGAAAGCAGCGCGGCAACTGCTCGAAGCCGGCGCAGAAAGAATCGGCTGCTCCGCCTCGCTCGCGATCATCGGCGCCGCATCATAATTAATTTGACAAAAACGCCCGCTACCGCACATACCGTCCGCATGTCTGAAAAAATCGCCCGCTTTCTGCCGGCGCTCCTGCTCTTCGCCGGACTCTCGTCGCTCGCAGCCCAACCGGCAGCAATTCAAATGCCATCCGACGTCCGGCAGATGTTCGATGCCTGGACGGCAGACAACTTCGGCAGCAAAGGGCTGCCCGGCTGGCGGGTACAGATATCCGCCGATACAGACCGGCAGCGGGTGGAAAAAACTAAAACGGAATTCTTAACCCAATTTCCAGATGTCCCGGCCAATTGGACGCACGAAAATCCCTACTACAAACTTCGGGTAGGCGCTTTTCGGAGCCGCCTGGAAGCCCAGGCTTTTATAGACCATATCAGACCGTTTTTTCCGGGTTGCTATCCGGCTAAAGACCTCGCCATCCCACCCGCAGAATTCATCCAAACCCGGTTCTGAGCCATGTCCGTCGCGCGCCAAGGAAATGTTCAACTCAACGACCTGGATCGTCCAACCATCGCGATCTATATCGCGCTGGTGCTGATCGGGTGGTTGATGATTTTTGCCGTCAACTACAATCCGAACGATTTTTGGGCTTTTATGAGCCTGGGCCACAACGCGGGTAAGCAGCTGTTTTTTATCTTGGTGTGCTTCGCGCTGCTGTTTGTTATCTTGCTCACCGACTGGACTTTCTGGCGGGTGTTCGGCTTTGTAATCTATCTGACTTCTATTCTGTTGCTGATTGGCCCTATTTTTCTGGGCAGGGAAATAAACGGTGCCAGGGCGTGGTATCAACTCGGCGGATTTTCTTTTCAGCCCTCCGAAATCGCTAAATTTGGCGCCTGCCTGGCCATGGCCAGCTACCTGAGCGCCACCGGCGTGACCTTGCGCAACTGGCGTACGCGCCTGATCGCGGGCGGGATATTTCTGCTGCCGGTGCTGATCATTCTGTTGGAAAAAGATACCGGCTCTGCCTTGGTATTCTTTTCGTTTTTGCTGGTGCTTTACCGCGAAGGCTTGCCCGCGCAGTGGTACGTGGTGGGCTTGGGATCGGCGGCGCTGGTCATCCTGGGACTGGCCTTCAACCCACTCTATGTGATCGCCGCCATGATCCTGCTGGCCGGCGCCTGGCTGATCACTCAGATACGCGAGAATCGCTGGTGGTGGCTCCTGTGGCTGTTGGCGGTCGTGCTTACAATTTGGTGGAGCGATTTGGCCAATGGTTTGCTTAACCTGCTGCAAATTCCATCCGGAATCATCCAAAAATGGCAGTTTTTGCGCCTGGCGCCGGCAGGAATGCTGGGTCTTTCCGCCCTAGCTATCAATTATTTACCCAAAAACGTGCTGACGCGCCAGCGTCTTCAATGGATGCTGGTTGGCCTGATTTTGGCGATCAGCCTGGTACAAGTCGCCAATTTCGCCTGTTACACCCTGCTCGCGCCGCACCAACAACAACGTATCAAGGTGTGGCTGCAACCCGCCAACAACGCGGACACCCGCGGCTCGGCCTACAACCTGTTGCACTCCAAAATGGCAATCGGCTCGGGCGGCTTTTCCGGAAAAGGATTCCTGGACGGTAATATGACCAAACTCAAATACGTACCCGAACAAAGTACGGATTTTATTTTCTGCACAGTCGGCGAGGAACAAGGCTTCATTGGCGTGGTCGGCGTGGTCGTGCTGTACGTGCTGCTGTTGTACCGGATCACGCTGCTGGCAGAACGGCAACGATCGAATTTTTCCAGAATTTACGCTTATGGCGTGGCAGGTATCCTGTTCGCCCACTTTATTGTCAATATCGGCATGACCATGGGCCTATTCCCCATCATCGGCATCCCGCTCCCCATGCTCAGCTATGGCGGCTCCTCCCTGATCGGATTTACCCTGATGATCGGGGTACTCCTTAAACTCGATAACCACCGCAACCAGGCTTGAAATTTTCGCTCCTGCATACCGACCCCGCCTCCCGCGCCCGCGCAGGCTTGATCGAAACGGCCCACGGCCTCATCGAAACCCCGATCTTTATGCCGGTCGGTACCGCCGGGACGGTTAAAGCCGCGCACTTCAGCGAATTAGAAACCGATATCCGCGCTCAAATTATCCTGGGAAATACCTATCACTTGTATTTGCGACCCGGACTGGACGTGCTCCGCCAGGCCGGCGGCTTGCACGGTTTCAACGGCTGGAACAAACCCATCCTCACCGACAGCGGCGGATATCAGGTGTATTCGCTCGCCCACCGACGAAAAATCCGGGAGGAGGGCGTCACCTTCCAAAGTCATATTGACGGCTCCCGACATACGTTTACACCCGAAGGGGTCATGGACATCCAGCGCGTAATCGGCGCCGATATCATCATGGCCTTCGACGAGTGTACCCCGTATCCCTGCGACTTTGCCTACGCGCAAAAATCCCTGGACCTCACGCACCGCTGGCTGCAACGCTGCGTCGCGCGGTTCGACAGCACGGAACCGATCTACGGCCATACCCAAACGCTGTTTCCAATCGTACAAGGAAGTACCTATCCGGAACTCCGCGTAAAATCAGCGGAATTTATCGCCGCCCTGGGCCGCGACGGCAACGCCATCGGCGGCCTGTCCGTCGGCGAACCCGCCGAGGAAATGTATGCCATGACCGAATTGGTCACGAATATCCTCCCCGCCGATAAGCCCCGTTACCTGATGGGCGTCGGCACACCGGAAAATATCCTCGAGGGAATCGCCCGGGGCGTGGATATGTTCGATTGCGTCCTGCCCACCCGAAATGCCCGCCACGGACTGCTCTACACAACGGAGGGCATCATCAATATCCGAAATCAAAAATGGCAGGCGGACTTCAGCCCAATAGACGCAGCCTGCCCGGCGCCCACCAGCCGCAAACACAGCAAAGCGTATCTGCGCCACCTGTTCCTAAACAACGAAATCCTCGGTATGCAAATCGCTACCCTCCAAAACCTGGCTTTCTATCTCTGGCTGGTGCAGGAAGCCCGCCAAAAAATCCTTTCCAATACGTTTGCAGACTGGAAAAACGAGATGGTGAAGAAAATTGGGAAAAAAGTGTAGGTTTTGGCATGTCCATACCAAAACGCTACACTTTTTTCCCAATATCCCGCCGATAATACTTTCCTTCAAATTGCACGATTTTCGCATTGCGGCGCGATTTGCGGAGCGCAGCGGCGAGGTCTTTGCCCAGGCTGGTAATCGCAAGCACGCGGCCGCCGTTGGTATGGAGGGCGTCCGGACTTTCAGGCTGTGCAATCGTGCCGGCGTGGAAGGCGATGGAGCCGCGCAGCTGGTCGAGCCCGGCAATGATTTTTCCCTTTTCATAGTCGCCGGGATAACCGCCGCTCACGAGCATGATGGTGGCGGCGGCCCGTTTATCGGCCCGGATTTTTACCCGGCCGAGCGTGCCTTTGGCGCAGTGCTCGAGCAATTGCACCAGGTCATTTTTTAAGCGGGGCATCACAACTTCGGTTTCCGGATCGCCCATGCGGCAGTTGTACTCGATCACGTAGGGATCGTCGTTCACGCGGATAAGGCCGAAGAAAATGAAGCCTTTATAGACGATTTTTTCTTTCCGGAGGCCTTGGATAGTGGGCTGGATGATGCGTTCCTCGACTTTTGCCCACAGGGTTTCATCTACAAAGGGAACTGGACTGACAGCGCCCATACCGCCGGTGTTGGGGCCTTTGTCGTTTTCGCCCACGCGCTTGTAGTCTTTCGCTTCGGGCAGGATGCGGTAGGTTTTGCCGTCGGTGAGGACGAACACGCTAAATTCCGGGCCGCTGAGGAATTCTTCCACCACCACGCGCGCGCCCGCTGCGCCGAATTTGCCGCCCAACATCTCCCGGAATTCTGCGGCGGCTTCCTTGTGTTTCTGGCATATCACAACGCCTTTCCCGGCTGCAAGTCCGTCCGCTTTGAGCACGATGGGCAGCGGATGGCCGGCCAGGTAATCGAGGCCTTCCTGTAGTTGCGCTGCCGTGAACTCCCGGTACCGGGCCGTGGGAATGTGGTGGCGCTCCATAAACTTTTTGGCCCAGGCCTTACTGCCTTCCAGCACAGCGCCCGCTTTCGAGGGGCCGATTACCGGAATCTGTTGCAGCCCCGGCGTTTCCTGGAAGTAATCCCAGATACCGCGCACCAGTGGCTCTTCGGGGCCTACCACCACCATCTCCACGGCGTGGTCGCGCACAAAGCGGCCCACCGCCTCGAAATCGTTGGGATTGAGCGGCACATTTTGTCCGCAAGCGCCGGTGCCGGCATTTCCCGGGGCGATGAAGAGCCGGGTGCAGCGTTTACTTTGGGCGAGTTTCCAGGCGAGGGCGTGTTCGCGGCCGCCGGAGCCGAGCAGGAGGATCGTCATGGTGTAAACTGATTATTGGCCGAACACGTATTGGACGATATTCGCGCCCATTTGGAGCGCTTTTAGCCGGAGTTCGTACGGATCGTTGTGCACGTCGTCCCAGCCGTCGCCCAGGTCGGTCTCGAAATTGTAAAAACACACAAGCCGTCCCTGGTAAAACAAACCGAAGGCCTGCGCCGGTTTTTTATCGTGTTCGTGGATTTTAGGGATGCCGTTTTTGAAGTCGTACTTCTGGTGGTAGATCGGATGGCTGAACGGAATTTCGACAAATTCCAGTTCGGGGAACACTTTTTTCATCGCCGGCCGCACAAAGGGGTCGAGGCCGTAGTCGTCGTTCAGGATCAGAAAGCCGCCGCCCTCGAGGTACATCCGCAGGTTGCGGGCCTCCAGGTCGTTGAAGAGCATATTGCCGTGTCCCGTGGCATATACGATGGGATAATTAAACATATCCGCACTGCCGGATTCCACCACGACGTGCTCGAGATTGAAGTTTGTCTTCAGGTTTTCGTTGCAAAATTTCGCCAAATTCTTGAGCGAGTTCACATCGTTGTACCAATCGCCGCCGCCGTTGTACTTTAGCAGGGCGAGTTGGAGGGTAGGGGGGGTCGTAAAAGACGCGCTGAAAAACAGGAGGGTTAAAAGCAGTATAATTCGCATTGGACAGGAAAATTTAGCGCCGCGCGGTATTGCGGACTTCGCCGCAGCCGGTTCGGTGGTTATTAGAATTTTGAATCGTCCACCTTTTCCAGGTAGGCTTTAATTTCTCCTAGCACGCTTTCCACGCAGCCATCGTCGAAGGGAGCGCGCAGGTTGGCCAGTTGCACCAAGCCCAAAAACGAGCGGCTGCCGCCGGCTTTACAGAGCCGGAGGTAATCGGCCCAGGCGGTTTCGTGGCTGATCCGGTCTTTCACCCAGAACTGGAACGCGCAGATTTGGGCGAGCGTATAGTCTATATAATAGAAGGGCATGTTGAAAATATGCCCTTGTTTTTGCCAGAATCCGCCGTTTTCAAGAAAATCTATGCCGTCGTAGTCGCGATGGGGCAGGTAAGTTTTCTCCAGCTGCCGCCAAGCCGCATTGCGCTCGGCGGGCGTCATGTCCGGGTGTTCATAGACGATGTGCTGGAACTCATCCACGGCGACGCCATACGGCAAGAACTGAATCGCGCCGCCCAAGTGCATGAAGCGGTATTTTTCGGTGTCCGGGCCAAAAAACTGGCGCATCCAGGGCCAGGTCAGAAATTCCATGCTCATCGAGTGGATTTCCGCCGCATCGCTGGTAGGCCAGTGGTACTCTTCGAAGGGAAAGTCCCGGCTGGACCAGACCTGAAACGCGTGTCCGGCCTCGTGGGTGAGCACATCAATATCGCCGCTGGTACCGTTAAAATTGGAGAAGATAAACGGCGCGCCGTGCCGGGGGATATACGTGCAGTAGCCGCCGGGCGCTTTGCCGTCGCGGTTGACCAGGTCCATGAGTTTCGTTTCCTGCATAAATTGGAAAAACGCACCGGTTTCTGCCGACAGTTCCCGGTACATCTCCGCTGCTTTGGCGACGATCTCCTCCGGTGTTCCCTGCGGTTTGGGGTTGCCGGAGGAAAATTTATACTCTTCGTCGTAGAACTTGAGGGTGTCGAGTCCAAGGCGGCGGCGTTGGCGTTCGTACAGGCTGCCGGCAAGCGGCACGATGATCTCGCGCACCTGCCGGCGGAAATTGGCCACCATCGCCGGCGTATAGTCTGAGCGGCGCATCCGGGCGTACCCCACCTCCACGAAATTGCGGAAGCCCAGCTTTTGGGCTATTTGTTGGCGTTCTTTGACCATATCGTCGAAGATGCGCTCCATTTGCGGGGCTTTATCAGCGTAGAACTGCCATTTAGCGGCGGCGGCCTGGCGGCGCGCTGCGCGGTCATCGGACAATTCGCGGATTTGGATGCTGCTCAGGTTGTACGTCTGGCCGTCCAATTCGATCTGCGCCTGCGCTTTCAATTTGGTGTATTCCGTGCTCAGCGTGTTTTCCTGTCGGAGATGCTCCAGGATGGAGGGAGTGAAGGTTTTCAGGGCCAGTTCGGCGAGCACAAACAATTGCGGGCCGAATTCCTTTTCCAGTTCGCGGCGGAACGCAGAGCCTGTCAGCGCCTGGTAATAGCGGCTGTTCAGCGATTCGAGCGCCGGTAGTTGCTCGTCGAAATAATCATTTTCTTTTTCATAAAAAGCGTCGCGGGTATCCGAGGTATGGCGGATCAGGCAAAGATTGTACATGGAGTAAAAATCTTCCCGAACTGCGTTCAGGCGCATCAGGGCCTCATAGTGGGATTCAAAGGTTTGCGCTTGTTGAAAATCGCGGAGCGCCTCCTCAAAGTCAGCCGTCACCGCTTCCATATCCGGCCGGTGGTAGGGAAACTGGTCGAAGGTCAGTACCGGGGCAGTTGTATTGCTTTGCATAGTATCGGGAAAATTACGCGTTGATTAGCCGGTTCCGGCGTATTTCAGGTTGTCTCCGGGGGCTATAAATGCCGGCGCAAAATTAGGCGCATTCCCGGTGCGGGTCAACCTTCTGCCAACTATTTTGCGAACTATTTACACAACGGCCTGTAATCTCCCCGGAGATTCTTTATAAGTTTAGTCGTTAATACGCCGCTTGGTTTTGGCGAATCACCGTATTTTGGCCCCAAAATCCGTTTTATGATGCGTTTATTCTCCAGCCTGCTTCTGTTTTTTATCGTACCGCTTGCCTTGTCGGGGCAATCCACCGCTTACGTCTTCAAGGGCGGCCTGTCGGCGGCCACGCAAAAATGGGACAACAGCATTGACCGCCAGTTGCTGTTTACCTACCACGGCGCGCTGGCCGTGGAAACCGTCAACAACGAGGACGACAACAGTTCGCTTTACGCGCAGATTGGCTACCACGTCCGCGGCAGCGCCACGCGCTTCCGCACGATCAGCTTGGGCAATCCGCAAGGTTTAGGCGACCAGTTTACCCAAAAATTTGAGTTCCGGAATGTTGCTTTGCAGGTAGGCGCCAAGCAAAAAAAAGACCTAGGGCTGAACTCAAAGTACTACTACTTCGGCGGATTGCGCGGCGAATATCACCTGGAATCGAACTTGGCCGAGCTCAATACGGGTAGTTTCTGCAATCCGGGTGCTTTGCCCCTTGCCGGCGGCGAGCGCAAATTCCTGTTCGGATTTTCCGTAGGCGGCGGCTTGCAGTTGAATTTAAGCGAGCTGGTCGGCGCGCAAATTGAATTGTCGGTGCACCCCGACGTGACGCCACAATACTGGCAGGGGCCGATTCCGAACGTAATAGATCAGTGCAATCCAGGCCGTACCTTCAGCATTCCGGAGCGTCGGATTCGCAACACGACGCTGGAATTGTCCGTTGGGCTGCGGTTGTTGCGGAAGGTGGTGTATGTGGATTGAGGTTTTTGAGTCGCGCCGATACTGTGCTCAATTGAAATTTTATTTCGATACGTACTTTCGTTGCGTACGCAGGATACCACCTCAATACCCGCCCTCATCCTCGTCGCTGTCGCAGTGGTAATGCCCTTTAGGCCCTGCCGGCCGTTCGCCGGCGCCCTCGCCGTTTTTGCGATTTGCCTGCATTTTTTGGATTAGGCGCGCGCGTTCGGTTTGCACCGAAGCGCGCAGTTCGGCGTCTCGCTGTGCGTCGAAGTACAGGGCGCCGTCCACCCAGGTTTTGGATGCGCGGGCGTACACCGAGAGCGGATTGTCCGTCCAGAGCACCAGATCCGCGTCTTTTCCTGCTTTGATGCTACCCACGCGATCGTCCACGTGCAGCAATTTAGCGGGATTCAGCGTCACCATTTTCCAGGCTTCTTCTTCTGAAACCCCGCCATACATGACGGCTTTTGCGGCCTCCTGGTTGAGTCGGCGCGCCATTTCGGCGTCGTCTGAGTTGATCGCCACCGTAACGCCCTGGTTGTGCATAATAGCGGCGTTGTACGGGATGGCGTGGTACACCTCGTACTTGTAGGCCCACCAGTCGCTGAAGGTACTGGCGCCGGCGCCGTGTTTGGCCATTTTATCGGCCACCTTGTAGCCTTCGAGGATATGCGTGAAGGTATTGAGTTTGAAATTGAACATTTCCGCCACGCGCATCAGCATCGTGATTTCGCTTTGCACGTAAGAGTGGCAGGTGATGAAGCGTTTGCTTTCGAGGATTTCAAGCAGTGCCTCCAGTTCGAGGTCGGCGCGGTAGGGTTTTCCGGATTTTTTGATTTGGCCGTACTCGCGGGCGCGGTTGAAATAGTCCATAAAGACTTGTTCCACGCCCATGCGGGTTTGGGGGTATCGGGTGCGGTTGTTATCGCCCCAGTTGCTTTGTTTAACATTTTCGCCGAGCGCGAATTTGATTTGTCCCGGCCAGTTTTCGAATTTGAGTTCTTCCGGCGTTTTCCCCCAGCGCATTTTGATGAGTTGGGTTTGGCCGCCGATAGGGTTTGCGGAGCCGTGCAGGAGATGGCTGCTGGTGACGCCGCCGGCCAGTTGGCGGTAGATATCGATGTCTTCCGAGTCGAGCGCATCGCCGATGCGTACTTCGGCGGAAGATTCCTGCGTGCCTTCGTTGATGCCGCGGAACACCGCGATGTGGGAGTGTTCGTCGAGGATACCGGCGGTGAGGTGCATCCCGGCGCCGTCCACTACCTGCGCATCATCCTGGACGGGCAGGGCCCGGCCGATGCGGCTGATTTTTCCATTGCGCACCAGCACGTCGGTTTCGCGGAGCACGCCTTCTTTTTCATTAGTCCAGACCGTTGCATTTCGGATCAGGTAGTTGGCGGTTTCCGGCGGTTTGGGCAGTCCGAACGCGGTGAAGGGATAGACCAATTCGCCGGATTCCGGCTTGCTTTCCGGTGTTTCTTTGCGCGGGCGGGGGGCTTCGGCGTTGCCGGTTTGTTTAGCCGACCAGTTGGTCCAGCGGCCATCGGGCAGGAGCGCCTGGCCCGCCCAGTCGGCGCCGCGTGGTTCGCCCGTGAGGACGACGCGGGTTTTCTGCGTGGTATCGGGTTGGAAGCCCAGCGAGATCAGGCCGTTATTGAAAGACAGGGCGGCTTTGAGCCGGCTGCTGTCGGGGCGCATCAGGCCGGCTTCCGGCGCTTCGGGTTTGCCTTTCACGCTGAGTTCGTAGGTATCGTCGCCGATACGCAGTTGGTACAGCCCGCTGAGGTCTTTTCCTTCGTTGGCTATTTCCGAGCAGGGGTGGTATTTGCCGAGCACCCAGTGTTCGAGGATTTTTGTATCTTTTTGAAAAATATCGCCGGAGGCGATGAAAAAATTAGCCAGTTTACCTTTTTCGAGGCTGCCTGCCGCCTGTTCGCCGGTGTATGCGTTGAGCAGTTGGGCGGGCGTCCAGGTGAGCGCTTTGAGGGCGGTTTCCGGGCTTAGTCCGTAGGCTACAGATTTGCGCAGCGCCTCGAGGAATTGTTTTTTATCGCGCAGTCCCTCCGTGGTGAAAGCGAAGGAGATTCCTGCGGCTTCCAGGCGGGCCGGGTTAGCGGGCGCCATTTCCCAGTGTTTGAGTTCTTTGAGCGAAATATCGGCTGCGGCGTAGGGATCGGAGAGGTCGTATCCTTCCGGAAAGGCGAGGGGAACGATCAGCGACAGGCCGGCATTTTTAATAGCGTCGAGGCGTTGGTATTCGTCGCCGGCGGTTTTTACGATATAACGGACGCCGAATTCCTGGCCGAGGCGGGCGGCGCGCAAGACGTCGAGTTTATCGCCGGCTTCAAAAATCTGCGGCAGGCCCTGCAGTTGATTCCAGGCGTCCAGCGAAAGGTTGCGTTCCTCCCGGTTTCCGATTTCGCGGTACCAGCGGGCGTCGAGGTAGGTTTGGCGCAGCAGGGCGATGCAGCCGATGAGCGAGCTGGGATAGTTTTGCGCGCTCGTACCCTTGTTGAAGGACAGGTGGTGGGCGGCGGCGGCGCGGAGCAGGATGCGGTTGTCGCGTTCGTCGGCCAGCGCGACCAGCGCGCCCGATCCGCGGGAGATGCCATCGTTTTGGTGCGTGAGGGCGAGGCCGAAACCTGCCTTTCGGAGCGCATCGGCTTCTTTCGCATTGTGCGTGAAGACCGCCCCCGCCTGGAATTCCGGTTTCAGCGCTTCATTCCAGGCAAAAGCGCCTTTGGTGCTGCTTTCGTATTGCGGCGGGCTGTTAAAATTGCGCGGCGCGCGCTTCTGCTCCGACAATCCGTACCCAGGGGCATAAGGCTCGAGAAAAGACGGGTAAATGGTCTTTCCGCTGCAATCCACCACAACCGCCCCCGCCGGAATCGGCGTATTCGGCGCGCAGGCCTCCACCTTTCCCTGGCGAATCAGCAAGATTGCCCCTTCCAGCCGGGTTTTATAGTCGGTATAAATTGCGGCATTGGTAAAAGCGTATAGCCCCTCCCGCTGGTCGGAAGGCGCGGCTTGGGGAAATGAACCCTGCGCGCGCAGGCCGGAGACGGCGAACAAGACGGTCAGGAAACTACAGCAAATGATCAGGCGAGCAAAACGAAACAGCATGGGTATGAAAATTAAAGCCGTGAAGTTATGGATTTAGGGGAAATTTGCGCTGCGAAGTTTATAAAACCCTTCACGCTGTTTTTTTTCTTATGTTAAAACACATTCTATTTGACAACGACGGCACGATCGTGGACAGCGAGGTCATCGCCGTGCGGGTCATGTTGCAACACCTAAAAACCGCCGGTGTGGAAATCAACCAGGCGGCGTACAGCAGGCGGTATCCCGGTTTGTTGGAGCATGATATCTTGTCGCTGATTTCTGCCGAATACGGGGTGTCGTTTTCTGCCGATTTTCTGTACAGCGTTTGCATCGAACAGCGCCACAGGCTGGAGCAGGAATTGCGCGCGATTCCCGGCATGACCAGCCTGTTCCGGCGACTGAAAATTCCGAAAAGCATGGTATCCAACGGCAGCGTGCAGCACGTGGTGCGCAGCTTGCGGAAGGTGCGTTTGCACGGTGCGCTGGACGGCCACATCTTTTCTGCCGAGCAGGTGGCGCGCCCCAAACCCCACCCGGACGTCTATCGCCACGCGCTGTCCACACTCTGCCTCGAGCCTGCCGACGTGCTCGTGGTGGAGGACAGTCCGGTCGGGGTCGAAGCGGCTAAAAAAGCCGGCCTGACCGTGGTGGGATTTTTGGGCGCCAGCCATATCGCCGACGGGCACGGAGACCAATTGCGCGACCTGGGCGCAAATTTTATCGCACAAAATGCACGCGATTTAGGCCTGATTTTGGCCCAAAAAGGGGCTTTTTGACCCACTGACAAAAAAATGACAAAAAACATTTGGCAATGTGGACCGAATTCGCATTTCTTTGCACAGTTTTCATTTGGTTTTTTGGGGTTTATGCCGCCGGCGTACGAAAGTATGTCCGGCGGTTTTTCTTTTTACACAGTTGCTCCCGCACCTTTTTTATTGAAATTTCCAGTCATGTACCCACGCTTTTGCCACGCTGTTTTTCCAATTTTTCAAATGAATAAACGCCTGCTCGCGCCCGGTTTTTTGTTGCTGCTGGTCGCCGCGCTGAATGCCCAGACGAGCCTGAAAACGCCGGGTCAATTTTTGCCGCACCAACCGGGCGAGCAATTCACCCCGCACCACTTACTGACCGATTATTTTGAATACCTCGCCGGACAGTCGCCCGCCACTATGCGCCTGCAAGGCTATGGCCAAACGAACGAGGCGCGCCCGCTCCAAATCGCGCTGTTCTCCGCGCCGGAAAATATCGCCCGCCTCGAAGAAATCCGCCGCAACAACCGCCGCCTCGCCGGCGTCGAATCCGGTACAGCCAACGCATCCAACCCGATCGCGATCGTCTGGCTCAGCATGAGCGTCCACGGCAATGAACCCTCCGGTGCGGAATGCAGTATGCAACTGGCCTGGGAACTGGCTGCGCAGACCGACCCGAATATCCAGTCCTGGCTGAAAAATACCGTTGTGATCCTGGATCCCGCCCTCAATCCGGATGGCTATGACCGCTACACGCACTGGTATCGCATGGCAAGCAGCAAGTGGACGTTCCCGCAGCCGGAAGCCCGCGAGCATCGCGAACCCTGGCCGGGCGGACGTACCAACCACTATTACTTCGACCTGAACCGCGACTGGGCCTGGGCCACGCAGGTGGAAACCCGGCAGCGACTGAAAATTTATCACGACTGGCTGCCGCATATCCACGCCGACCTGCACGAGCAATACCCCAATAACCCGTATTACTTCGCTCCGGCTGCCGAACCGATGCACGATTATATCACGCCCTGGCAACGGGAGTTCCAAACGGAAATCGGCAAGAACCACGCCGGGTATTTCGACAAAGCTGGCTGGCTGTATTTTACCAAAGAGGTCTTCGACTTGTTCTATCCTTCTTATGGCGATACCTACCCGCTGTTCAACGGCGCAATCGGTATGACGTACGAACAGGCCGGACATGGCGTCGCCGGCCGCGCTTATTTGCAAAATAACGACGATACGCTCACCCTCGCCGAACGCATCGAACACCACCTGAGCACCAGCCGTTCGACCATCGAAATGGGCAGCAAATCGGCCCGGGATTTGGTGGATAATTTCAAATCGTACTTCCAGCGCGCCGCCGAAAAACCGCAGGGGAAATACGCCGCCTACGTGTTGCCTGCCACCAACGACGCCAACAAGATCAACCAACTCTGCGCCCTGCTCGATCGCCACCAAATCCGGTACGGCTTGGCCGGGCAAAACCGAAGCGGCGTTAAAGCCTTCTCCTATCTCGCCGGCGCAGATACCGTGACGGCAATTGCCGCCAACGATATTGTCATCAGCGCCTACCAACCGTATTCCACCCTACTGCAGGTGCTCTTCGAACCGGAATCGCGCTTAGCCGACTCGCTTACCTACGACATCACTGCCTGGGCCTTGCCTTTTGCCTACGGCATCGAAGCCTACGCGCTGAGCACCCGCCTGGAACCGCAAAAACCGGCAAATGCGATCCAGGCGCCGGAAATCCGGATCGCCGCCAAACCCTATGCCTGGTGTATCCGCCGCCGCTCCCTGGCAGATGCGGCTTTCCTGGCTGACTTGCTGCAGCAGGGGGTTCGGGTGCGCAGTGCAAGCAGGGAATTCGCCTTGGCCGATCAGGTGTTCGAACCCGGTACCCTGGTGATCACCCGCGCGGATAATATGCGACAGGACGAAGTGCTGGACCCCACCGTGCTGGCCGCCGGCGCCAAACACAACGCAACGCTGTATCCTATTTTCTCCGGTTTTGCCAGCCGGGGCGCCGACCTCGGTTCGGAGGCTTTCGCGCTGATCCCCCAACCGGAAATCGCCATCATCTACGGCGACGATGCCGAGGATAACGCCTACGGCCACCTCTGGCATTTTTTTGAGCAGGAACTGGACTATCCCGCCGTGCCGGTGCATCACGATGCGCTTAGCCGAATTCCACTGGCAAATTACGACGCCATTGTCTTCCCCAACGGCAATTACAATCTCGCAGAGTCCGATCTCAAACACCTCCGCGACTGGGTGCGCGACGGCGGCCGATTGATCGCGCTCGAGCACGCCGTCCGGGCTTTCGCAGATAAAGAGGGGTTTGAATTAAAAATCAAGCAGGCGTTCAAATCGGATTCCCTGGATCAAAAACTGCTGTACCGCGAAAAAGAACGCCGGGAAATCAGCAAACAAACGCCCGGCGCGGTAGTCGAAACCGCGCTCGATCCCACGCACCCGCTCTGTTTCGGACTGGGCAATGCGTATTTTTCCCTGAAAACCACGTCCAACCTGTTCGAAACCGGCGAGGGGGTGTTCGCCCCAATCCGGCTGGGAGAAAACTACCGCCACTACGGGTTCATCGGCAGCGAACTGAAACCGCAACTGGAGAAAACACCCGTCGTGGCCGTGCAGCGCATGGGCCGGGGCGAGGTGCTATATTTTGTGGACAATCCGCTGTTCCGGAGTTTTTGGCAACAGGGAAAGGTGTTGTTCTGTAACGCGTTGTTTAAGTAACTGGTTAGCAGGATCGCTGTCTGGCGAAAAATGGATCCTTTTTTGGCTCAGACGCGACCTGCTAACCAGTTACTTGTTTAATTGATGATTCCGCTATGCGCCTGCTGATTCAAAGAGTCTCCTCCGCTTCCGTCACCATTGACGGACACGTAAAATCTCAAATAGGCTGGGGCCTGCTCGCCCTGCTCGGTATCGAATCGGACGATACGGAAGAAGATGTGCGCTGGCTGTGCAATAAAATAGCCGCGTTGCGCATTTTTTCTGATGAAGCCGGATTGATGAACCGCTCAGTGCAGGACATCGGGGGCGACATCCTGGTGGTCAGCCAGTTTACTTTGCACGCGAGCACGAAAAAAGGCAACCGCCCTTCTTTCATCCGCGCGGCGCGGCCGGAAACGGCCATCCCGCTGTATGAACAGTTTGTGCGCGTCCTGCAGGAGGTATCCGGCCTGCGGGTATGCACCGGGGAGTTCGGCGCCGATATGAAGGTGGCCCTTGTAAACGACGGCCCGGTGACGATCTGGATGGATTCGAAAAATAAGGAATAAGAGCGTGTCTAAAATTATATTCTCTGTTAATATGAAAAGGATTTTTTAGCCAGACAAGGCGCTTTTTGCAGGCGTAATGGGACTAATTACGGCGAAAAAAAGGAACGAAGTATGGCTGAAAAAGACTTTCATATTAGCGGGAAATATAATTTTAGACATGCTCTAAAACATATAACTTTGATCGTCCGCATTCCAGCTTGAAGTATAAAACCCCGGCAGCGTTTGAAAAGGCAAACCAGAATCTCTACTTTAAAATGGTACCGGCGAACGGGGGGTAGGACAGGGGGGTAGGACAATTCCGCGTGAGGAATTGACAACCATTTGATTTAGTGAAGATAAATGCAATTTCAGGCTAAAATGCTCCCATATTCGCCGTTTCCCCTGCTCACCTATTTTCCGGCTTTCCACCGGATTTTCCAGTACCCAATTCATCCAATGCGCCATTCCGTCCACATCGTGCTCCTCAACCAATAATCCGGTCTGTTGGTGAAGAATCACATCGGGAATCCCTGCATGGCGCGTACTAATCACCGGCAGGCCGGCGGCGGAGGCTTCCAGGACGGCCACCGGTGTGCCTTCCATGTCGCCATTAGCGGCGGTGATGGAATGTTGTACAAAGGCAATGGAATCTTTGAGGTGCGCGCGATATTCGTCCGGCGTCAGAACGCCCGGTAGTTGCACTTGCGCTTGCATGCCCAGGTAGGCGATCAGGTTTTTGCAGGTATTTTGCAGCGGCCCGTCTCCTCCGATGACCAACCGGGCGTCCGGATGTCGCTGTAATACTTGGTGAAAGGCGAGGATGGTATAGTATGGCGCTTTTTTATCTACAAAACGCCCAATACCGATGAATTTTTTTCCGGTGTATTCAGGCGTATTTTCAAAGAAAAGATCATTCGGGCCGTAAGGATTATACACGATTTTCTCCGGCGGACAGCCGATTTCCACAAGTCTCTGTTGCATTGCCTTGCTGACCGCTACGATGCTGGATGCGTACGCAAACATGCGTTGATATCCGTCCGCATACTGCTTCAGAATCTCCGAAACTGACGCATCGTAGCCGTGGAAATGGACGATCAGCGGTAAATTGAGTCGTTCGCATACGGGCAATACGGCAGCGCCAATCGGGCCAAATTCCGCAAGAACACACTGTATCTGTTTTTTTTTGAATGATCTGGACAAAACGGCTTCTTCATACGTCCAGTCGTTTCTCCATAATTTTTTTTTAATTGCATAAATTATTCGATCTATGCGTCCTTGCGGAAAAATACCACCGGCGCCCTCCAATGTATGCGGAAGCAATCCGCCGAAATAGTAACTGACTTTTGTTCCCGGAATATTTTTATGTGCCTGGATAAACGTCTCCGAATAAGCGTTTTGGCTTGGTGAGAGGATGGCGAGGTTAACTTTTATAGTTGATTTATTTACCTTGTTAATCATCTGTCCATTTTTTACGATTGAATTGATGACCAGAAAAAAAAGTATATATTTTATCAAAAAAAGACTGCCTAATCTTTTGTTCTGTTAAATTTATTTTTTGTTTTTTATTGATTTCACCTTGGTGGTAAGCAATTACGTCCATTGCTTTTTTATTAAATTTTAAATTATGATAGATGTTAATTTGCTCTATAAGAAGGATTCGCGATTCATGATAGTTACTTATAACAAATTCAGAACTTGTAATTCCAAAAAAATGTTTTCTGTATACACTCATTACTCCCGGAACTTTACCCAAAGGCCCTTTTCTAGCAACAATTGAAAATAGAAACATGTCACCACTGATTATTTTCGGGTTTAGTAAAAATACTACATTGATATCAATAAATAGCTTTCTACACAAAAAGGCTGAAGTGTGGAAGGGCGCTAAAGTTGCAATGGTATCTTCGGTTGTAATTACATCTGGTAATGTTTCTCTGAATAGATGTGGTTTTTTTTTCAAATCATAGTAAATAACGAGCGTTTCATGAAAGCAGCCAGCATATTCTTCATTCGACTCCAAAAAATCTACCTGCCTTTGCAACTTCAATGGATCCGTCCAGTAATCATCCCCTTCGCAAAACGCAACGTATTTGCCTAAAGTAGCTGCCTGTATATCTCCACGCATAGTCCCTCTGCCCGGTTTTGAGTACTGATTTTCTTTTTGATAAATCCCTTTGATAAGCCGGGGATACTTCGTTTCATACTCTCGTACAATTTCGGCAGTTTTATCTGTTGACGCGTCATCATGTATGATCACTTGAACAGGAAAAGTTGTTCTCTGCATTAGAATCCCTTCGATGCAGTCCCTAATGAAGGGCTCATGCATGTAGGTGATCGTACGAGTTGTCACCAACGGCAGCGTTCCTTCTGGCCATTGCTGTTCGGTGAGTGGGATGGGGGTAGGTAGGGGTGTGTAGTTGTAATTCGTTTTTATAGGAATTATTTCAACAGCCTGTTGCATGATACGTATTGGTTTTGCTTGTTCTTACAGATTAAAATTAGTCCTAAGTCGCATCTTTGAACATCAGGATCAGGAGGTTCGACAGAAGTGACTCAATATTAATTTTTTCAATTCTTTCGAAGTAGAAAATGATCTACCTGAAAATTGATATATGCCCTAAATTGAATCGCCACCCTTTATTCAAAATTCCCAGCCGTAGTTGAAAGATCAAACCTGAATCTGTATTTTAAGATGTTGCCTGTGAACGGGGGGAGGACAATTAGGAAATAATATCTGTATTTGTTGTTAAATTTCAATAAGATGTAAAACTGAAACTATAATTTATATTCTACAGCACCGGCGAATGAGGTAGGAAAGTGAAGTCAGTTCAAGTCCTTTCTTTTATAATCACGATACCTTTCATTGCCTTCAAGCCTATTTGCGGAGTAAGATATTCATTAGGTTCTACATCTTCACCATAATACCATTTGACTATTGCTTCAGGTAGATTTACTCCAGCAGCATGGCTAAACGGGTAACCTCCTCCAAAGCGTGGATTGATTTCAAGGATGTATGCGCTGTCGCCATCAAAAAAGACGTCAACATCCATATTGGCAGGATGTCTGCAAATTCTTCCCAGACGTTCGCCAAGATCTCTTAATATTGGCTCATCCACTGTGACCGCAATGTCTGTTTCTCCTGCGCGCATGGCCAATTTTCTTTTTACAATGGTAGTTTGGTAGTTGCCTTTCAAATCATTAATAACATCCAGCCCAAATTCTATGCCTGGTAACGCTTCTTGTATCAGTACACTGTGTGCTGTATCTACGGCACTTTCATATTTCAAATAGGTATTTTCTATCTCTTTTTTTGCCTTTTTATAAAAGAAGTGAAGTTCTTCGGCATCCTCTGCTTTGAAAACCGATATAGATCCCATTCCCCAGCGAGGTTTTACATACACAGGGAAGTTTGAATGATTTACGTTAAGATCTGAAAAAAAATCTTCTACAGATAAATATGACGATACAGTATGGAAGCCATGCTGTTTAAGAAAATTCTGTGTTTTCCATTTATCATTTGCCATGGTGGTAAGCCATTCATCCCCTACTATGATTGTAATACCATGATTATAGAATTCCGATTTAATATTTGATAAAATTGGCAACTCTATATCAAAAAAAGAAATGATTATTTTAATACTATTTTCTTTACAATAGTTTAATAAAAAATTTTTATATTTTATATCGTAAATCAGGGGTGATTGCACATATTCATCAGCTTTCCATAATGCGGGAGCATCTAGTTCACTGTTCATGGCATAGACCTTACCGCTATGAGGTTTTAATACTTCTTTAAAGTATTCTACCATATAATTTCTACGGCCTACACTTGTTAAAAGAACATTCATTTATATTTTAAAATATTTTTGAAATTCTGGTTGAATATATTGTGATTTTATATAATGCTCTTTATAGACATAAACCGTGAATTCAAACAGAGCATAATTCAGTAGTGTCCGGTTATAAATCAAAGAGAATCAGCTGATTAGAATTATCAGGTTCATTGTTTTTGTTATCATCCTTCTTAAGTAATTGATTCACAGGTGTTTTGTCAAAAGGGGATACGCTCAAAATTTGTAATATTTCG
>JBEIDF010000047.1:0-21124 GCA_040383605.1 Lewinellaceae bacterium | reverse complement strand
GCCGGTTTTACAAAAAATTCAGGCTATGCCGGAGCGCCGAGCTGAACAGCAGGTACATTTTACGTTTGTCCGACACCCGGATGCGGGTGTCGGCTACGTGTTGGGCGGGGGCCCTGCGGATTTTAGCAAATAGTTGCGTGTAGTATTTATAGGCGAGGTACACGCCGAAACGGGCGCCTTCGGGCAATTGTTTGATGCCGGAAAGTCCGGCTTTGAAATCGGCTTCAATATCGGCTTCGATTATTTTTTTCTGTTCGTTGTCGAAATTGGAGAAATCCACGCCTGGGAAATACACCCGGCCGCGGTCGTCGAAATCGCTTTTAATATCCCGCAGGAAGTTAATTTTTTGGAAAGCCGCGCCCAGTCGGCGGGCAGGTTCTTTCAATCGCTGATAGTATGCGTCGTCGCCTTCGCAGAATACCCGCAGGCACATCAGGCCCACCACCTCGGCGGAGCCGTAGATATACTTGTCGTATCCGTCGGCGTCGTACGCATTTTGGTACAGGTCCATTTCCATGCTGTACAGAAAGGCGTCTATGAGTTCCTGTTCGATGTTATATTTCCGAACGACCTGTTGGAAGGAGTGCAGCACCGGATTGAGGCTGATGCCGTCGGCGATGGCCTGGTTGGTATCGTTTTTGAAGCGCTCGAGCAGTTCTTGTTTGGGATAATTGTGGAACGTATCCACAATTTCATCTGCGAAGCGCACAAAGCCGTAGATGGCGTAGATGGGCGGGCGGAATTTCGGATGAAACGCCCGGATGCCCGAGGAAAAAGAGGTAGAATACCGCTGCGTGATCAGGCGGCTGCATTCGGCGCAGGTGGAATCGAATAGTGCGATATGATTCATGGCAGAGACGTTTTATCTTTTTAGTATTTCGCGGGCGACCACTTCGCCGCTGATCAGCGAGGGCGGTACGCCCGGGCCGGGTACGGTCAGTTGGCCGGTGTAATAAAGGTTGGATACTTTGCGGCTCTTGAGTTTTGGTTTCAGGAAAGCCGTTTGAAGCAGCGTATTGGCCAAACCGTACGCGTTTCCTTTGAATGCGTGGTAATCCTGCACAAAATCGCTGTGCGCGTACGCGCGTTTGTACGTGATGTGCGGGCGGATAGATTGTTCGGTGAGGCGTTCGAGGCGATCCAGGATGAGATCGAAGTATCGGTCGCGGATTTCCGGCGAGTCCTGCAGTCCGGGGGCTACCGGGATCAACAGGAAGAGATTTTCGCTGCCTTCCGGCGCCACGGTGGGGTCGGTAACCGAGGGTGCGCTGACATAGAAGAGCGGTTTTTCGGGCCAGCGGGGCGATTCATAGATTTCGTGGGCGTGGCGGCCGAAGTCTTCATCGAAGAACAGATTGTGGTGCAGCAGGTTCTTCAGGCGCTTATTGACGCCCACGTAGTAAAGCAGGCAGGAGGGCGCCATGGTACGGGACTGCCAGTAGCTGTCCGGGTAATTTCGGTGCGCTGCGTCCAGCAGTTTCGTATCAATGTGGTGGTAATCTGCGCCGCCCACAACGACATCGGCTGAAAATTCCCGACCCTGCGCCGTGCGCACGTGTGTGGCGCGGCCATTTGCCGTGACGATTTGGGTGACCTCCTGATTGGTTTCTATTTGCACGCCGAAACTTTCCGCCAGCCGGACCATCCCCTCCACGATTTTGTGCATTCCGCCCATGGGATACCAGGTTCCAAGCGCCATGTCTGCATAATTCATCAGGCTGTAGAGTGCGGGCGTTTTTTGCGGTGTTGCGCCGAGGAACAGCACCGGAAATTCGAGCAGCTGGATGAGTTGTTCGTTTTTAAACAGGCTTCTTACATGACTGGACACCGAGGAGAACATCTGCAGCCGAAACATACTCGCCAAAATCCGCAGGTCAGCGAATTCGAGGATCGAGTGACTGGGTTTATGTACAAAATCGGCCATGCCGACTTCATACTTGTATTTCGCCTCGGCCAGAAATTTGCGCAGGTTCGCGCTGCTCCCGGGCTCATAGCGCTCAAAAGTAGCCTCCAGGGCCGACATATTTGCCGGCACCTGCATCACGTCGCCCGGCCCAAAATAAACCTGGTACGACGGATCGAGCCGAACCAGGTCGTAGTAATCCGACACTTTTTTTCCAAAAGCGGCAAAATGCGCTTCGAATACATCCGGCATCCAGTACCACGACGGGCCCATGTCAAAAACAAAACCCTCGTGGGTGAACTGCCGCGCCCGCCCGCCCGGCATCTCATTTTTTTCCAACACCGTTACCTCCAGCCCGGCCGCACCCAGATGGGTGGCTGCGGCAAGCCCTGCAAACCCGGAACCAATAACTACTACTTTTTTTGACATGTTTTTATTTTCCCAAAATGAATATTTTTAGCAGAGCGCAAAATAATATTTAATTTTGCTAAAAATCCGTTTCTCCGCGTGATTTTTGTTTTTTGAAAAAAATTATAACAAAAATTTTACATAACAAAGCCCCTTTGAAACACGAAAATTCAAATCTTTGTTTAACATCGCTGAATAAATGTTAAACAAAAACTCGTAGGAATTCGGATTTCGGATTGGGGATTGCGGATTGAGGCGATGGCAGGTTGTTTCTTGTCAGATTTCCGGAAATAACCCGTCATCGAAAAAAATCCCCAATCCGCAATCCCCAATCCGCAATCCGAATTTTCCAATTCTTTGTTTTTTTCTATTTTTGGCGGTAAATGAACATATACACGCGGAAATCACACTGGAAATGGTACTTGGCGGCTGCCGGCACGGGCATTGTAATCATTTCGCTGCTTTACACCCGGTATCTGGCGACCCGGTTGGCGGAGCGGGAAGATCAGCAGGCCCGGCAGTTTTCGGAGGCAATCAAGCAGATTACCCGCTCGGCGCAGGACAGTGCGCTGGCTGACTGCGATTTGACCTTGCAGTTGATGGTGATCGAGCAGAACACCACGGTGCCGGTTGTGCTGTTGGACGAGGCCGGCCGGATTGAGGCATATCGGAATATTGAAGACCGGAATCTGGAGGAGATGGACACGGCGCTGGTTCGGCAGGCCTTACACCGCATGATTGCGGCGGGCGCGGACACGATTCCGATCGTGTTGTTGCCGGACATTGATAAAAAACTCATTTACACCCATTCCAATTTGTTGTCTTTGCTGGAGTGGTATCCTTACGTGCAGTTGTTTTTGATTGCCGTATTCATCATGTTTGGTTACATGGGATTCAGTGCGGCCCGACGAGCGGAGGAGAACCTGGTGTGGTTGGGCATGGCGAAGGAGACGGCCCACCAGTTGGGTACGCCGATTACCGCTATTTTGGGTTGGGTGGACGCCTTAGAGGCGGGTAATGAGGACGATCCGTCCAATTTAGAGATGCTGGGAGAATTGCGTACCGACATTCGCCGGCTGGAGTTGGTAGCCGACCGCTTTTCTAAAATAGGCGCCCAGCCGGAGCTGCGTGCCGTTAATCTGTACGATCAATTAGAAAAAAACCGCCAGTATATGCAGCGCCGCGCGCCGCGGAGAGTCCGCTTTGAGTTTCCGGACCCAGGTGCGGAGGCGCCCGAAATGGTGCAGCTCAACGCGCATTTATTCGACTGGGTGCTGGAAAATTTGCTGCGCAACGCCTTGGATGCCATGGAGGAGGGCACAGGGTTGATTAGCCTCCGCGTGTACAAAGAGCCCGGATTTGTGTGTTTCGACTTGAGCGATACCGGAAAAGGAATTCCACCCAACCGCCTGCGCACAGTATTCAAGCCTGGATATTCGACTAAAACCCGGGGCTGGGGGCTGGGGCTTTCGTTGTCTAAGCGCATCATCGAACAGTACCATAAGGGGCGGATTTTTGTAAAAAAATCGGAAATCGGAAAGGGTACGACTTTTACGGTGAAGTTGCCGGTGTGAGGAAAAAACGCGCCGGACAATATTCCGTGGGCAACTTAGTTAGTTATTGTTACATGCTCGGCGTTTTGTCCTTGGCAGGAATCCACGCCCATTCCTTCGAATCAAAAAATTCGCTTTATCATGCGTTTCTTGTCAATTATTCTCCTTGCCTGCTGTTTTACGTCTGCGGCGCAGTCGCAAGTCGGCTCCTCCGGGCTTTCTTTGCTTGCGCACCTGCCCTACGATTCCGCCACGCTGGCCGGTTGTTGGCATCATGTGGATGCACAGGGCCGCGAGTATGCCCTGGTGGGAACCAGCAAGGGGCTGAGCATTGTGGATTTGAGCAATCCGGGGCAGCCTTTTCAGCGCTTCCATATTCCCATGTTGCCGAACAACTGGCGCGAGGTAAAAACCTGGGAAGGATTCGCATATATAGGATCCGAGGCGGTGAATAGCGGTATCACGATTGTGGATTTGCGTCAGTTGCCCGATACCGTATTGTGGAAAGTATGGCATGGCGACGGCCCCTATGAAGGCCAGGTCATCAAAAGCCATACCGTTGCCACGGCGGATGGCTATCTCTATATTTTTGGCGGCGCCACCCTGACCGACGGCGCTATTATTTGCAGTTTGCAAGACCCTTGGAATCCGACGATTGTGGGCACGTACACGGCCAATTACATCCACGACGGGTATATCCGCAACGATACGCTCTGGGCCGGGGAAATTTATCAGGGGCAGTTCAGCGTAATAGACGTTTCGGATAAAAGCAATCCCGTCCTGCTTGCCACCCACCCCACGCCCGGCGGTTTCAACCACAATACCTGGCTTTCGGACGACGGGCAGACGCTTTATACCACCGACGAAAAACCGAATGCCCCGCTGGCGGCATTCCGGATCAGCGATCTGGACAATATCAGTTTGCTCGACGTGTACTATCCCAGTCAGAACCCAAGTCGGGAAGTGCATAACGTGCGCGTGCTCGAGGATTTTCTGATCAATCCTTCTTACGGCGGGCAATTGACCATTGTGGATGCGCACCGGCCCGACAACCTGATCGAAACGGCCTGGGCGGTACTCGGCAATTCGCTGGTGTGGGATGCCGATCCCTACCTGCCTTCCGGGCTGGTGATTGCCACGGCCAAAAACGAAGGTCTGTTTATTTTTCAGCCGGAATACCAGCGCGCCGCCTACCTAGAGGGCCTCATCACCGATGCGAGCAATGGTTTGCCGCTCAACGGCGCCAAGGTGTTTGTGGAAAACACGATCAATGCGGATACCTCTAATATAATTGGCGCGTACAAAACCGGCGCTGCCGCGTCCGGCGTCTATTCGGTGCGCGTAGAAAAAACCGGGTATCAGTCCCAGATCATTCCTGGCGTATCGCTGAGTTCCGGTCTGGTTACCCAGTTAGACGTTGCGCTCGTGCCCGCGCTGGTTACTTCCAAAGGCCCGGATGCCTGGACGCCCCTGCGCGTCAGTCCGACCCTCTTTACCGACCGAATCACCGTCGAGACGCCCGTCAATTTTCAGTCGGTGGTCAACGGCGCTACCGCCAGCATATTGAATCTTCAGGGTCAGGTAGTGTATGAAGCCCGTATCGAAGGCCCCCGCGCGGACTTGTATCTGGGCGACGCGCTGCCAGCCGGCGCGTATTTGGTTGTGTTGCGCAAGCAGGGACAGATTGCGATGGCGGTCAGGATTGTAAAAAACACCTGAATGGGGATTGCGGATTTCGGATTGGGGCGATAGCGGGTGATTCCCTGCAATATTCGAAATACATAAACAGATAACGCCCCAGCCCCTATTTTGCGCTTGAAATATTTTTTCAAAAAAATAAACATTTTTTGACTTAAATTTTCCTTACATTTGACCCCGAATTTCAAAAGTAACTGAAAGCGTAGGAAAATGTTTTTTGCGTTCATCTTGTTTGTTTTTGGACGAAATTCAAAATTATTTTTTATTTAATCTCTTTCCGGGTTCCGGAAGCATGGTAACGAAGCGCCATCGCATTTTTACCGACAAAGCATATAATCTTGTGATTTTCAGTCTTCTACTTTTTCCGTCCGATTTATCAGAGGACGTTTAAATTTGCGGACGCCACGATGAAGTGGCAATCTCCTTTTGATATTGAGAAGGGAGTGTTTTTATCGCAAATTTGGTATTCATCAGGTTTAAGGCTAGAGATCGACAAAAGGGTCATTCGTGTGTTTGGCACGAAGACAATTAGTAGCGTGCCATATTCGATTATTATCGTTTTATTCTATGTCAATCAATCTTTTTCGTTAGAATACCTAAATTATGAATGCTTTTTTACGTTTTCCGCAATTACCAATCGCGCGTGTCTGCTGGCCGATGTCCGCGTCCGGGAAAATTGGGATGTTATTTTTACTTTCCCTCTTGGGTTTCCAAAATCCCGTGTCGGCCCAGGTGCCCTTCTGGTCTGACGACTTTGAGAGTACCAACTCGCCGTCCAGCGGTACCCGAACGCCGGAAGTAGAAGCGCGCGGGGGCAACAATGAATATTTCGGTCGGCTGAGTCGTCAGACCGGCCAGCCAACAGGAGAATCCGGTACGACCCCAGGATTTGTTCTTGGTAGTACTGTTAGTCTGAATGACGAGTACACGAATATTTCGAACGCCCGTTTTTGGGCCGGCGAAAATCACGATGATAAGGATGTAGGCGGTGGCGAAGAAGAACTTTCCATAGCTTGGACAGGGATTAGTGTCAGCGGTCGCAGCAACCTGCGATTTGTTGGCCTGTTCGGCGCCGCCAGGGATAAATTTGAGTCTGGCGACTACTTAATCGTCGAGTATCGGTTTAACGGAACCGGATCGTACACAGCTGGACTTCGGATTTATCCGGCGTCTGGCAGTGGCAACAACCATGATTGGAAAATAGATACTGATAACAATAATGTGGGCGATGGCACGACCCTTGACCGCGCTTTACAGCAACTTTCCTTCAGCATTCCAGGTTCTGGGAACACCTTGGATATTCGCATCCGAGTTTCTGTAGATGCCAACCAGGAAGGATGGGCGATAGACAACTTCCGGCTTTCGGAATGCACCACGCTGACGCCTTCGATCACGTTCACGGACAATTCAGGTAGCACGAGCAACGACGGAGTCGTCTGCAGTGGCGCACAGGTTACCCTGGGCGTTGGTATGTTCACCACATATGCTTGGTCCACCGGCGCTACTACGCAGACGATTAACGTTTCGCCAAGTGCCACCACCAGTTACACGGTCACCGTCAGCAATGCGGCCGGTTGTACGGGTACCGCCACGGCCACTGTGACGGTGAATACGAATCCGACGCCCAATATTTCGGTCTCGGAGGCCTCCGTAACCGCCAATGACGGCTCAATCTGTAAGGGCGTATCTGCGACGCTCGACGCCGGCGCTTTCGCCGCATACGCCTGGTCGCCGGGTGGGGGCTCCGCCCAAACTATCCAGGTGACGCCGCAGACGAACACCACGTACACCGTAACTGTAACAGATAATAACGGCTGCCGCGGCACGGATACCCAATCGGTGACGGTACTGGTAACGCCGACCATCAATTCTGTGGTGGCGATGCCTGCCGGGATTTGCAGCGGCGATTCGTCGGAACTGACTGTCACTGTAAATCAACCTACTTCGACGTTGTCGTTCGAAAAGGACAGCGATATTGATATCCCCAACAGCGGCAACGCAGATCCGTTCCCGTCCGTTCTAAACGTGTCTGGACTGCCCACCTCGGGCGTGACCGTCGCCAACGTATATTTTGATGATTTTACGCACGAAGATCCGAATGACGTGGACATTCTGCTGGTGGCGCCGAACAATCAGGGAATCTGGATTATGTCGGATGCGGATGGTACCAGCAATGTATCCAATCACGACTACACTTTTGCGGATGGCGGCGAACCGCTGCCTTCCCCCGGCCCTCTGGTGGACGACAAAACCTACGCGCCCGGGAACCTGGGCTCACCGGTAGAGGCGACCCCTCCGGGCGTTACGCTGGTTACCACGTTTGCTGAATTTACCGGGAATATGAATGGCAACTGGCGTTTGTTTATCACGGATGACGATAATGATAACAATGATGGTGATTTGGAAGCATGGCAAGTTCGGTTCAATGTTCCAAATTTCACGTACAATTGGACAAATAATGCCACGACTACTTCCACCAAGGTTGCGCCTACGGATACAACTACCTATTATGTAACCGTGACTGCCACCTCCGGCTGTACTGCGGTAGACAGCGTTACAGTGACCATTCTCGATCCGAAATGTTCGATTGCCGGAGCAGATTCTGTTTGTGCCAATTCCACGGGGAATTCTTACACGGGCGGCACCGGAAGCACGTACTCCTGGACGATCTCCGGAGATGGTACGATTGACGGTTCCACAACCAGTTCGGTGGTAACTGTGGATGCCGGTTCGGCTGGTACATTTACACTTACGTTGGAAGTGACCGACAATGGCTGTACGACTACCTGCACGAAAACAGTTGTAGTGAAACCGATTCCCGACGCGGCCATTACGGGCGATCTCGACTTCTGCTCAGGCGATACCTCCACCCTCACCGCCTCTGGCAATGGCTCCATGTTAGATGGTCGGGGCGGTGATCCGTTTACTTACCTTTGGGATGACAACAGCACGGATGCGGAGCGGAAAGTTTCGCAGGCAGGAACCTACTCGGTGACGGTTACAAACGAGTTTGGCTGTACGGATGACGCCAGCGTAGACGTTATCGTCTTTAGTCTGCCTACGGCCTCCATTTCGATCGCGGCAACGCCTTTCTGCGAGGGCGACAGCACGATTCTGACTGCCTCGGGCAGCAACGGATCGATGAACCGGGTTACGCAAGATCCCTTCACCTACCTTTGGGCTGATAACAGCGCTGAAGCTGCGCTGACGGTATATACTGCTGGCACCTATACTGTTACGATAACAGACGAAAACGGCTGCACGGATTCGGAAAGCGCGACGGTAACCACCTTCCCCTGTATTTCGGGTTTTGTGCGCCGCTGCAGCGATGATTCCGGCCTGATCAATACCACGGTGAAACTCACGGGCGATCAAACAGTAGATAAACTCACCGATGTAAACGGGTACTACGTGTTCCAGGATTACGCTGGCAGCAACTTTATAGTGACCCCATTGAGAAATATAGGCAGCATGCTTGAGGGCGTTACGGTTGCGGATGTGCAAGCCATTCAACGCCATTGTACCGGCGTGGAAGTCATCACGGAATTTTGCCGCCTGGTGGCCATGGATGTGAATCGCACCAACTCGATTACCACGCTGGACGCTACGTTGATCAATCAGGCACTGTTAGGCAATGCCAATGCAAATGCCATTTTGAACACTACCGGCGTTTGGAAATTTATCCGGTCAGGCTATGTACCTACGGCTATCGGCCCAATCACCATTGACAATTTCAATTTGTTTAATAAACGTACGTTTACGGGTATCAGCGGCTCCCAGAAGAACCAGGACTTTGATGCCGTGAAAACCGGCGATGTAGTCAATCCAGCCCCTACGCGACCGGCGTCTGACGGGGATGTTGCCACCCGGCCGCTTGTATGGCGTGTACAGGATAAATTGTTGAAAAAGGACGAGGTGTTTGATCTGACGTTCTCGGCGGTCAATTTCGAAGACGTTTCCGCTTTCCAATTCGCCCTGCGTTTTGATGCAGAAGCGCTTGCCTTCCAAAATATCACCGTAGTTCCCGGCGCTGTTCCGATGGAACTGACCGGTAATTTCGGTGTCTCAAATGCGGATGCCGGGGAGTTGCGTGTTGTTTGGTCGGCGGCGGCGGCGGACGAGTTTTCGTTGCCCGGCACCTCCCAAGTCTTCCGCGTGCGATTCCGCGCCCTGAAGAGCGGTTTGAAGGCCGGTGATTTGATTGCGCTTGATTCTGATATACTACAGGCGGTCGCCTACGATTCGGAACTGCAGGAAAAATCGGTGGAACTGCTGTTCTCTGGAAATACCAGTAACCCAAGCCTACCGGTAGATGCCAATTCAACTGAACCGATTTTCGGTGTCGAATTGCTGCCGAATCGTCCGAATCCATTCTCGAACCAAACTACGGCAGCCTTCCTTTTGCCGGAAGCGGGTGATGCCCAGTTGCGGGTGTTAGATGCGCATGGCCGGGAGCTTTGGCGGGTGTCAAAAACCTATCCGGCTGGCTACCACGAAGAAGTGATCACGTTGGATAACACCGCTTCTTCCGGAGTTTTGTACCTGGAACTGACGACGCCCGGCGCCAAAGTCAGCCGGACGGTAACGGTACTCGGTAATCGGTAGATTGTGCAGGGGGCTCGCTACGCGCGCCCTTGTTAAAAGCCGTCTTCTGCGTTGATGCGCGGAAGACGGCTTTTCAATTTGGCCTGACTAACGACCGATTTGCATGCGGTTTGGTTTTCCGGGCAACGCTTAGAGCGTGTCTAAAATTATATTCTCTGCTAATATGAAAAAGACTTTCATATTAGCGAGAAATATGATTTTAGACATGCTCTTATAAGCCGTATTGTTTTTGAATTTCCTCCGGTACGCCATCCCACTGATTGGGCGTATTGCCGGCGTACCCTATATCGGCGATGCCCATTTGGCTCGACCAGAATCCGGAGGCGGTAAGATTGCGCACCAGGCTGAAGAATGCGATCCCGTGGTTCATGCCTGGTTTTTTCTTTTCGGGGTAGGCGATATCGTCCACAATCTCGATTTGTTGGGGATTTGGGCATTCGATGAAGGATTTGTCGAAGCGTTTGCGGGCTTCGGCGTCGAGCCAGAGCAGCCCGCCGCGGAGGGGCGTTTGGAGTTCGGGTCTGTCTTTCGCCATAAATTCGATGAAAGCCGGCACGCCCGCGTCCGAGGCGCTGCCGGATCGGTCATCGCGCGGGATAATAATATTTGCGAGGGTGGCGATGGTTTTGAGTTCGTGTGGGGAAAAGAATTGTTCTGCGAGGAGTTGGGCGTCGCGGGTCTTTTCCATTTCGGTGCGGCCGTAGGGTTCCCAGGCTTCTTTCTTCTTTTTTTTGCCCGGGCCGTCGTCTTCGAGCAAATTTTCGGCGGCGATAATCTGTGGGGAGAGGCCTGCGAGGCCGAGCGAGCTCAGGCCGATAGATTTGAGTGCGTCTCTTCTTTTCATAGCTCAGATTTTTCCTTGTTTGCGCAGTTCGACGATATGCCTGGAGGCGCGCATGGAGAGCGCGAGGATCGTCCAGGTACAGTTTTTATCGGCTTGCGAGGGGAATGCTGCGCCGTCCACGACAAACAGATTTTTGACATCGTGGGCTTGCTGGTACTTATTGAGGGCGGACGTTTTGGGGTTATTGCCCATTCGGGCCGTTCCGACTTCATGGATAATTTCGCCTGGGGCGTTGAGGCCGTAGTCCTGTTCCGCTCCCGGGCGGTCGCTGAGCGGGACGCCGCCCATTTCCTGTATAATTTGTTCGAAGGTTTCGTGCATGTGTTTGGCCTGCAGGCGCTCGTAGTCGCCGTGTTTATAGTGAAATCGGAGGATTGGGATGCCGTATTTGTCCACCTTTTCCGGGTCAATTTCGCAGTAATTATCTTCGCGGGCGACCGACTCGCCGCGTCCGGCCATACCGATATAAGCGCCGTAGAAGCGGCGATAGTCGTCTTTGAGTGCGGCGCCGTAGCCGCCTGCCTGTCGAGGATTGCCTTTGCGGTCAGGGAAGAGGCCGTTCACGTGTTCGATGCCCCATCCGAAGCCATAGGCCGGCATGCCCATACCGCCCCAGTACTCGATATGATAGCCGCGGGGGAAATCCAGTTTTTTATTATCGAGCCACCAAGGCGAGTACACATGCAGTCCGCCGACCCCGTCTTCGTTGTAGCGTTTGCGATCGAAGAGTAGCGGGATAATGGCGGAGCGCGAGGCGCCGGTGGAGTCGTGGAGATATTTGCCGACTACGCCGGAGGAGTTGGCGAGGCCTTCCGGGAATCGGGCCGACGTAGAGTTCAGGAGGATACGGGCCGATTCACAGGCACTGGCTGCGAGTACTACGATGCGTGCGCGGACCGTTTTTTCCTCCAGCGTTTGCGTATCTATGTAGGAGACGCCGGTGCAGAGGCCGGTTTTGGGGTCGGTGCGCACCTCCCGGGCCATGGCGAAATAGCGTATTTCGAGATTATTTGATTTAGCAGCGGGTTTTACCAGGCAGGAAGAGGAGGAGAAATCGGCATAGGCCAGGCAGGCGCGATTGCACTGCGCGCAGTAGAAGCATTCGCCGCGCTCGTCATTTATTTTTTTGGTGAGGATACTGAGCCGGGAGGGAATGGTTGTGATGCCGAGGTTTTTATTGGCTTTTTGGACGAGGAGTTCGTGTAAGCGCGGTTTAGGGGGCGGGAGGAAGACGCCGTCGGGGTCATTGGGCAGCCCCTCGTTTGATCCGAAGACGCCGAGCAGGCTGTCCACCTCGTCATAGAATGGCTTGATTTCGTCGTAGGAAATGGGCCAGTCTTCGCCCAGGCCGTCCAGGCTGCGGCGGCGGAAGTCATCAGGGCCGAAGCGCAGCGAAATACGCCCCCAGTGATTGGTCCGGCCTCCGAGCATGCGAGAGCGGAACCACATAAACTTTGTACCGGGCGCGGTGGTGTAGGGTTCCCCTTCGATATCCCAGCCGCCATAGGCTGCGTCAAAGTCGCCGAACGGTCGGAAGCGCGTGGCTGCCCCGCGGCGGGGCGATTGCCAGGGCCACTTCATTTGGGTCATGTATTGCGGGTCGGCGGGGTCGTAGTGTTGGCCGGCTTCGAGCAGGCACACGCGGGCGCCTGCTTTGGTGAGTTCATAAGCGGCCATGCCGCCGCCTGCGCCGGAGCCGACGATGACCACGTCATAGGGTTCGGCGGGGGTACTGAAATGGAGATCGCGCATGGTGGGTGGTATTTTGGGGCTAATATAAGGATGTTGGGGGATTTTATTACCGGCGCATTATCCAGGTTGTTCGTTTTTAATTTCGGATGGATTTTTTCCAAAGCGTTTTTTGAAGACTACCGAGAAATAGCCGGGGTTTTCGAAGCCTACCTCCAGCGAGACCTGTGCGATGGGCAGGTCTTGTTTGGTTGTAAGCAAGTTCAGTGCAGAGTACAGACGGACCTCGTGGATCAGTTGATTGGGAGAAAACGTGGTTGCACTCTTGACGAAGCGGTAGAGTTGGCGTTCACTGACGGCCATTTCGCGGGCGAGCAGCGCGATATCGAGGTCTTGATTCGACATATGCTTTTGAATTACACCGATGAGTTGAGTTACCCATTCTTTTTTCTCTTCCGGGACGATATCCATGATGGTGTGCACGGGGGATGCGGGCGGGGTATGGGCGACATGGGTATGGGCGCCGACCGTTTCCACCGAATTTCCTTGGAGTATTTGCGCGCGTCTTTGCAGTAAGTTGTGGATTCTGGTGCTAAGTTCATGTAAGTTATAAGGTTTGACAAAATAGTCGTCTGCCCCACTGGCGAAGGCTTGTTCACGGTTGTTAGCGAGGTTGGTATCGTGCAGCGCGATAATCGGGATTGATTGTAGTGCGGGGGTTTGGCGGGCTGTGCGGATCAGGCTGAGGCCGTCGGCGCCGGGTAGCAGGAGGTCCACGACAATCAAATCTGCTTTGGTTTTCCGCTTTTTATCCTGCAGATACACAAGGAAGGATTCCGCATCGGGGTGCTGGATAATGTGACAGGATTTTTGCAACCCGATTAGGATCAGGTGGCGCATATCGGCATCGTCTTCTATAAGATGGACCGTGGGTTTGTCGAGTGCCGTTGGAATGGATTCATCCGATATCGGGTTAGCCGGGCTGTGTATCGTGGGAATCGGTGCGATCATTTGGCCCGGGTGGCACCGTGTTTGAAATCCGATGCGTACGCCGTCCTGGAGCAGGTTTTCGGCTTGCATTTGCCCGCCCAGGCGTTTGGACAGTTCGCCAGTTAATGACAGGATGGCGGTTTGCCCTTCATCGGCTTGCCTGCCGCGTTTGTGCCATCTCAGGATATCCTTTAAATCTGTATCGGGGATGTGTGCGCCGGTGTCGCGAACGGCGCATACCATCTGGATGCTGCTATCCGGGAGATAATGGGTAGTGAGTTCCAGTGTGATCTTTCCGCCTTGGGGTGTTGCTCTGAACGCGTTTAGAATAAGTGTCAGGATAATTTTTTCCAGTTTATTTCGGTCTGTGAGTACCGCTTCTGCATTGGGGGCTAGGTGCAGTTCATATCCAAACTGGATATTCTGCGTTTGGGCCAACAGGTCGAAGCTACTGCGGATATCTGCTGCGAGGCTAGGCAGGAAGATGGGTTGCAGATGCAGTCCTTCTGTCTGCTGGATACCTGGTTCGGCAATTTGCGCAATATCCTGGGCAAATTCCTGCAGCCGGTCGAGGTTTCGGCCGATACTGCGCAGCAATGCCTGCGCTGCGGGCGTCAGTTCCTGCGCATGGTCGGTGCTGAGAAGTTCGGCGGGTACTTTAGCCAGCGTGAGCGGGGTGCGGATATCGGCGGCGATCTGCGCGAAGAGTTTTGCTCGTTGTTGCGCGTGTTGCGTGGCTTCCTCCAGTTGATGTGACAGATTTTTCTCCAGTACATCGCTTAGGTGCGCGGCCTTGAGGGCATTGCCCCGGGATTTCCAAAGTCTGAATAATAGGAAAATTAGCAGGAGGATACTTCCCAGCAGACTGACCACGAGGCCCGGCTGGGAAATCGCCCCGTAAACCCTGGCGGTCCGATCGGGGTGTTCTGCGTCCGGGTTAGGTTGTTGCGTGTGTCGCGCGCGGTGCAGAAACAAATTTGCGCTGTCCGGCTGGCCATTTACCTGAAACCAGGTAGCCAGGGCTTGTAGCGCATACGGGTTCATGGAGTCATCTGGATGCTGTGCCGTCCAGGATACGGCTTCGTCTAAGTCGCGCCGTGCATCCGGCATTCGGTTCAGGGTGGTGCGCAGTACACCGCGCTGGACATGCAGGTAGGCGCGCAGTGCAGGGGGCGATTGCGCCAGGTTTTCAGTGCAGTAACGCTCGGCAGCGGCCGGGTCAGCCGCTATTAAACCGGACAATTTGGTTCGGATTGAATCTGGATTGGCCGATTGCGTGTAGCCAATGGCAGTTTTTGAAAAGAGAAGCACGAGTACGAGCGGGGTGACTCGCAGGAAGGAAGTTGATAACACAGGAAAGAGAAGATTAGGTATTAAAAAATCTGCCAACAAATATCCGCCTACAAAAGGCTGGATGGTATTAATATTGCGCCAAAGGTATATGTTTTTTCGCAAAAATTTTTAAATTAACTTAAAAATAGCGGAAAATCGCCAAAAATATGATCGGTACACTATTTTTTGGATATTATATTTTTGCCTACTTGGAGGTGGATTTGTCATTTTATTTAAGTCGCAGCGTACTGCTCCAGCTGGTCATTGTGTCGGGTCGGCTCCACAGTGATAATTATATCCTCCGCGATGTCGCTGCTATTTGGCAGATTAATAAAGCAATTAGGCGGTATCTTTAAAATTCGGTATTGTATTAAGGCTGCATTTTTGCAGTAAATAGTCTGAAAAGTGATTATTTGCTGAAAAACAATAATTTTTATTAATTGGCCACCGAGATACGTTTTTTTCACTGGCCAAGTCAAAAACTTCTCATGAAAAGCGGATTAGCAGGTTTTCGCCGGATGATGGCTGCTTGTGCCTCCAACAGGAGGCCGTCAATGCTTGGGGTCATGCTGTCGGCGATTAAACGATCCACAGCGCCTCCGGATTTATCCCAGGGTTCTGACCCGCCGGCACATTCGGAGGTATTAAAAGCAGTACCACCAGGCTGTCGCCGCGCTGTCCGCAACCGCTTCACTCGAAAAAGAACATCCAATTATACAAATCAGGCAACAAATTACAAGTCTTTCGCTATGAAACTTTTTACAATATCTTTATCGTCGGCTAGTGTAGCCATCCGCCAGGCAAGTCTTATTCTTTTTGCAATTGGCAGCATTTTGACCAACGCAACCGCCGAGGTCGGTAATCCGAAACCGGCGCCGGTCAAGAAGTTGAACGTTTGTCCGTCTTCCATCTCCATCAGCATTGCGCCTCCGGCTTATTGTACGAATACGCAAGGCAACTTGGGCGTAAATGTGGTCGGCGGCTCTTTTACCAGTCCGACGTACACGTGGAGTGCCAGCAATGCGCGCATTACGATCAGCCCGCTGAATGTAGCCTCACCCGACATTGATTATATCACACCGGGTACTTCCACGATTTCTGTCACGGTGACCGACGCGGTCTGCGGTACATTTACCGCCAGCCAGACGATCACGGTGAGTTCAACCCCGGAACCGACCATCAACCTCTCTACGACGGAGGTTTGCCAGGGTAATACCATCACTAATATCACCGGCTCTTTAAACGGCTCCTCCCGCCAGTGGTCGGTAAACAACTTGTCACCGGGCGTGCCTTTCGGTACTTTTTCGGCTCCGCTCAACCAGACTTCTAATTTCACGGCTGACCAAGCTGGGAATGCCGAAATCTTTTATCAGGTAACGACAACCGCCGGCTGTACCGGCACCTCCGAAGCACAACCGATTACAATCTACGCGCCTGTAGCCGCAACCGCAGGCGTCGCAGGCGGCAACCAGCCGAACGTATGCGCCGGTGGCTCGCTTACCCTCGCCGCTTCTGCTACCGGTGGAAACGGTACGTACACATACGAGTGGGAATACATGGGCGGTACACAAGCAGTACCAGCATTTGTATCGGCTGCTATCCTACTGAATGATCTGAACGTGGCAAACCCGGTGCTCACGCCGGTGGGTACCGCTTCCGATGGTGACACCTATATATTTAGGGTGAAAGCCACCGATGGGATCACCTGTAACGACTTTTCGGATAACATTACGATTACCGTCCGGAGTATAACTTCTGCGGCACTTTCGCTGGTTGGCGCTTCTACCCTTTGCGAGGGTGGTACCACGACGTTCAAAGTGGACGTGACCCGCGGCAATACCGGCGGTTCGCCGACCTACACCCTGGTGTATAATGACGGCACGGCCGACAGCACGATCACAAACTATGTGAGCGGCACCACCCTGACAACGCGCGCATTAAACGCAGACTATACCTTACAAATCGTCTCCATTAAGGATAATCGGGTGACGGTCTCCAACTGCAACTCACCCGCTAATAGCGGTACGCCGAGCGTCACGGTCAATAATCTGACGGCAGGCAGCATCACCGGGGCAGTGACCATCTGTTCTGGTGACGATCCTGCCGAGTTTGGCAGCACCGCCGCTTCGGGCGATGGCACGATCACCTACCTGTGGGAATCCAGCACAGACGGCACGACCTTTACCTCCACCGGCATCACGACGGAAACGTTCGATCCGGGCGTGCTCACGGCGGATACCTGGTATCGGCGTGCAGTCACGAGCACGCTGAACGCGGTGGCCTGCTCCAAAACGAGCAACACGCTCAAAGTAACGGTCAATAACATCTCCGCTTCCGGCTCGATCAGCGCCGCACAGACGATTTGTCCGGGAGAAACTCCGGCCGCGCTGACCAGCAGTTTCGCTGCAACAGGCGACGGCACGATTTCCTACCTGTGGCATTCCAGCACGGATGGTACAAACTTTAGCCCGATCTCCGGCGCCACCAGCAATTCCAGTTATGCGCCAGGCGCCTTGTCTGCCGACACCTGGTATCGCCTGGTAGCAACCAGCACGATCACGGGCGATGCTGTGACCTGTTCTTCGGTGAGCAATATCATCCGAATCAAAGTGAATAATATCTCCTCTTCGGGCAGTATCACCGCAGACCAGACGATCTGCGCCGGCGAAACGCCCGCCGCGCTGACCAGCACGGCAGCGGCAACCGGTGACGGCACGATCAGCTATCAGTGGCAGAAGAGCACCGATAACACCACCTTCACCGATATTACAGGTGAAACGGGTACTGGATATTCCCCCCTCCCAGTCGGCGGCGAGGAATGGTACCTCCGAATCCCGATCAGTACGGAAGATGCCGTCTCTTGCCCGGGCGCGGCTTCCAACACGGTGGCGATCACCGTCAACAGCATCACTGCAGGAAATATTGCAGGCGATACGACGATTTGCACCGGCAATGACGTCAGCTTCACGCAAACGACCGCAGCGGTGTATGATGGCGTTATCTCCTATGAATGGCAATCCAGCGTTGACGGCGGCAATACCTGGAGCCCCCTCGCTGCTTCCAACAGCGCCACCTACACGACGGCAGCACTCTCCACGACGACGAAATTCCGCCGCAAGGATATCTCCTCCCTGAATAGTGTGGGCTGCTTTGCCTACACCGATACCTTAACGGTAACGGTGATCACTTCGAATAGCGGTACCTGGTACGTGAACGCGGTCACGGGCGACGATGCCGATCTTGGCACGCTCGGCTGTCCGAAAAAAACCATCCAGGCAGCAGTGAACGCAGCAACCGCCGGCGATACAGTGATTGTAGCAGCCGGTACCTATAAAGAAAATGTAACGATTGGCAAGGCGCTCGATGTGCGCGGCCCGAACTGGAATGTTTCGCCTAACGGCGGCACGCGGGTGGCCGAAGCAATCGTTGTGCCCGCTGCTATGGATACCAGTTCTGGTAATATTGTGACCATTACCGTCTCCAATGTTAAGTTCCGCGGCTTTACCGTGGACGGCGACAACCCGGATTTGCCCGCCAGCGGCGTAGGCTTGGGCGGCGCCTTCGGCCTGTCCGACGATGCAGCGCGCGGGGTATTCGTTAATGCCAACGGCGTCACCGGTATTCGCATTGAAAAAAATATTGCACGAAAACTGTCGAATGGTGTGAGCGTGCAGCAGTCGACGAATTTCTTTTCCACTACCTCCGGCGCACAATATTCCTACGATATCCTGATTGACGATAACAAGGTGGAAAGCGCTACTGGAACGGCTATTCGCCTGGGCAACAGCATGTATGCCAAGGTAACGAATAACACGATTCAGCATGCATACACTGGAATCGCTTTCTCCTCTTTCCGACTCAAAGACCAGGGCAACACCGCAGATCGCGTCATCAAGCACAATACAATCGCTGCCCGTTACGCGGGTATTTGGACGAATCTATACCAAGCTACGCCATACGCTATTGACAGCAATACCATCACGGTTGCAGCCATTGCGCCGAATGATGCCAATCCCCCCGGCGTTAACCCCGCCGCCCGCTCGACGTGGTACGGAATGATGTACGCTACGGTATCCGCGCCGCAAAACTTTACCAATCAGCTCAACCTGCCCTTGTTGGTCGGCACGCCGGAAAAATGGACTTGCACCGGCAACACGATCAATGGCGCCGGACTGGAATCCGGGTCTAAGTCGCATGGTTACTGGTTCTATCATGTGGACAACAACCGGGATGGCAGTAACAACGACCACTTTGGTCAAATTTCCGGCGGTACGGTCAGCAATGTGGATTATGGTATTATGATGAAAAACCGGGATACGGATGCGGCGACCAACTTTGGCACGTCGGCCGTGGGCGCGCACGCAGCCGTTAGCGGCGTATCCTTCTCGCTGAATACGGGCGGTGTGGGCTTTTCACTGAAAGACGATGCCACTTGGACTACCAGCAACCCGGCGCCCTTGGTAAACAAACGCACTGTCCAACTGACGATCGGCGCAGGCGTCAGCATCACCGGCGGCGCTACCGGCCTGGTACTGGATCATCCGGTCGCCGGAACTTCTAACTATACGGCGTATTCCTCCATCACGGGCGGCGATCTGAACAACCTCGCGTTGAGCGGCCAAAGCGGCAATTACATCGAACTCGTAAACCATCCCAATGCGCTGAATGGTACGGCTGCAACTTTTGACGGTAATACGGGCGCTGCAGCAACGCTTGCGCAGAATTTTGATATTGAAGATAAAATCTCGCACAAAACGGATAATGCTACCCGCGGTTTGGTGCGCGTGAAAGCAACTAATGTATATGTAACCACCAATTCCGGCTCGATTCAGCGCGGGGTTGATGCGGCTTCGTCTGCGGATACGGTAAATGTAAAAGCGGGTACCTACGGAGAACTGGTGGCATTTGACAAGCCCTTGACGCTGCTCGGTCCTAACGAAAGCATTCCGGGCAACGGCAGCCGCGATCCAGAAGCCATCTTGCAGTTCCCTTCGGGCGCTACTACCGGGTCGGTACTGCTCTACGCGGGTTCTAACCTATCGGGCGTCACCATTTCCGGCTTCGATTTGCGCTGCCAGGACGCTACGATTCCTAACTACCACTACTTGGTTTATACCAGTAAAATTGACAATCTGACTATCCGCAACAACCGGATGTATGGCTCGGAAATCCCGCTCTATGTTCTCACGGCAAATAACCAATCTGATTACCGCACGGGCTTGTTGATTGAAGGCAACTACATAGATGGCGGCCCGAATGTCAACAACAGCTACAACCGCGGTATGTTTATTCAGGCGACTGCCGGAACGATCCAGGATAACGTGGTGATCAATACCAATACAGGCATTCAATATATGCCTTACAGCCATACGACCTCCGGAACTATTCAACGCAATACAATTTCTGCCGGGTCAGTTGGTTTGTACCACAATTATCAAAATAAAGGCGCTGCACAGGTAACCTGGTCGCAGAACGAAGTCACGGTGGCGGCGAACGACCGCGCCGGCTTGAAAGCCTTGGTGAATGGCGCTTATACAACGGAGCAACTGATCTTCCGTGGGATTGAAACTATTACGTTCGGTACGGAAGGCTCTGGCGCAGCCCCCCAGGTAAGCTTTGTCAACAACAAGGTGGACGGTACGGGCGCCGGGTCGCCGAACTACACGGCTTCCATGGGCTTCCGCAACGTGACACCGGCCGCAACCGGTGTGGCTACGTTGAGCGACAACAGCTTGATAAATGTGGACTCCACAGTGGTAAATAAATCCGCAGTAGGCGTAGTCGCCGGCTGCAACTGGCACGGTTCGACGAGCGGTAATCAAATTGCCGCCAAAATTTCCGGCGCCGTGACGTTCTCGCCCTGGCGGGTATCCGGAACCGACACCGCCGGTGTTACGATCGGCTTCCAGCCGGCCAGCGGAACCTGCACCGGCACTTTCCCCGTCGTCACGCTGGATACCAAGCAACGGATCAGCTGCTTCGGCGGTAGCAATGGCGCTGTTAATATTAATATTGCAGACGGAACCGCGCCGTTCTCGTACAACTGGACGGGGCCAAACACCTACGCCAATACGACTGATCAGGATATCACCAGTCTTTCTG
>JBEIDF010000046.1:0-21252 GCA_040383605.1 Lewinellaceae bacterium | reverse complement strand
TTATATTCTCTGCTAATATGAAATGGATTTTTTAGCCAGACAAGGCGCTTTTTGCAGGCGTAATGGGACTAATTACGGCGAAAAAAAGGAACGAAGGTTGGCTGAAAAAGACTTTCATATTAGCGAGAAATATAATTTTAGGCATGCTCTAAATCCCAACCGTCGCGCGGGCGGCATCCAGAATAGCCCGTACCTCCACGGCGTTGGGCGCCTGGGCATACACCCGCAGCACCGGCTCGGTACCCGAGGCGCGGAACATCACCCATTTTTCGTCGCCCAGCAGGAATTTCCAGCCGTCAATATCCTCGACACCCTGCACTTTGTAACTGCCGAAGGCCTTGTAGGCCCGATCCTTACAATTTTTGATCACCTCTTGCTTTTTGGATTCCAGCACGTGCAGGTCGTCGCGGTCGAAAGCGAAAGCGCCGACTTCTTTATACACTTCTTCGACCAGTCCTTTCACGGTTTTGCCGGTACGAGCCATGAATTCGAATACCATCAGGCCCACCCACACGCCGTCGCGCTCCGGGATATGACCTTTCACGGCCAGTCCGCCGGACTCCTCGCCGCCCACCAGCACGTCTTCGCGGGTCATGATTTCGGCGATATATTTGAATCCGACCTTTGTGATCTCATAGGGAAGACCAAATTTTTCGGCCATCTTTTTCATCTTATCCGTCACAGAAAAGGTAAAAACGACCTTTCCGCGCATATTTTTGTATTTATAGAGGTACAGCAGCAAGATCAGCAGCAGGTGGTGGCTGTCCACAAAATTGCCGTCTTCGTCGTACATCCCAATACGGTCGGCATCGCCGTCATTTGCCAGGCCGCCGGTAATTTTAGGGTTTTTCCGGATGGTTTCGCTGAGCAAACTCAGGTTGCGGTGAATGGGCTCGGGCGCTTGCCCGTGCATACCCGGATTCCAGTCGCAATGCAGAAACACCGCTTTCGGCAGCAGTTTCTTCACAGCGTTTTGCCCGGCGCCGTACATGGCGTCGTATGCGATTTTACCGGCGGCGGATTTGATCAGTTTGAGATCAAAATTTTTGCGGGCGTGCTTGAGGTAGATGTTTTCGAGGTCTTTCACCGCAACCAGGCCGCGGTCTTTGAGTTCCTGAAACGACGGCAAATCCTGTACCGTACAAGCATCCGGAATATAGCTTTCTACCTCGGCAATATCCGAGGGGATCATCGGGCCGCCATACGAGGCTTTGAGTTTATATCCATTATAAGACGGCGGGTTGTGGCTGGCCGTAATCACGATGCCCAGTCCGGCCTTGAGTTTCACCACGCCGAGCGAGACCATCGGGGTGGACACAAAGCCCTCCGCGATGTAGGATTGTATGCCGAAAGCACCCAGCACACGCGCCGTGGTTTCGGCGAAGAGCTGACCGCCGAAACGGCAATCGTACCCGATCACGGCTTTTTTCAATTTGTGTTTTTTCATGTATTTCGCCGTAGCTTCCGCTACGCGTTTGACATTGTCCACCGTGTAATCGTCTGCGATGATGGCGCGCCAGCCGTCGGTACCAAATTTAATAGGAGTAACCATGTGTGTAACGGGCGTAGATTGATTAAAAATACTGGATATATAATAGTATAGAATAACCGCTTTTTACAAAGGTCGGCAAGTTTTACGGACAGTCGGGCAAAATTATCTGTTAATACGCGTATTTTTGCAGCAACTTATCTTAAAAAGTTCATTTCAAGGTACGTACCGTACCATTCTACCGTACTTCCATGCAAGACAGTTACCGGCACAAAGGTATGCGGAAACGCTTAGTGGACGATCTCCGGCGGCGTGGCATCACCGATGAGCAGGTTTTGGCGGCTATTCAGGCGGTTCCGAGGCATCTTTTTCTTGAAAAAGCGTTTGAAGAGCACGCGTACGAAGACAAGCCGTTTCCGATTGGTTTTGCGCAAACCATCTCGCAGCCCTTCACCGTAGCCTACCAAACGGCGCTGCTCGACGTACAGCCAGGCGATCGCATCCTCGAAATTGGCGCCGGATCGGGGTATCAGGCGGCCGTGCTCGCGGTGCTGGGCGCCCGCGTCTATACGATCGAGCGGCAAGAGGGCCTGTATCTGGCGGCGAAAGATTTGCTCGCGCGCTTAGGCTACAGCAAAATACGCTGTTTTTTCGGCGATGGCACCAAAGGGTTGCCCGATTTCGCGCCCTACGACAAGATCATCGTCACCGCCGGCGCGCCCGTGGTGCCGGAAGCGCTCAAAAACCAACTGCGAATCAGCGGCCGGCTCATCATTCCGGTGGGCGAGGACGTACAGTATATGTATCGAATTACCCGGCTGTCAGACATGGAATTTAAAGAAGAAATCCTGGATGCGTTCCGGTTTGTGCCCTTTCTCGAAGGCGTTCAAAAACAAAAATAACGCATACTTCACCGGCCTCCGGGTCGAAACTACACCGTATTTATGTCCAACCTGATATATGGTCGCCACCCCGTTGTCGAGGCAATCCATTCCGGCAAACCGGTGGAAAAAATTTTTTTCCAGCAGGGACTGCGCGGCGAACTGGAAAAGGAAATCCGCCTGCTTGCCCGGGAACACGACATCCCGCTGCAGGTAGTCCCCAAGGAAAAATTGAATAAACTGACGGCCCGAGGCGCCCACCAGGGCGTGGCGGCGTTCCTGTCGCTGGTGGAATTTCTTTCTATTGAAGACGTGACGCCGTTTATATTCGAGCGCGGAGAAACGCCCCTGCTCGTCTTGCTCGACGGCGTGACGGATGTGCGTAATTTCGGCGCCATCTGCCGGTCGGCCGAGTGCCTGGGCGCGCACGCGGTAATCATTGCGCAATCTGGCGCAGCCCCCGCCAACGAAGAAGCGATGAAAGCCTCTGCGGGCGCCTTGGCGCGCATCCGCTTGTGCCGGGTACGCAGCGTATTCAGCACGGTCGAGTGGCTGCAAATAGCCGGCATCCAAGTGGTGGCAACCGCGCTGTCCGATCGCGCCCAGCCGAGCTACGCAATAGATTTCAGCGTACCCACGGCTATTTTGCTCGGGTCGGAAGGCGATGGACTGCACCCCAAACTCATTAAAATGTCGGACGCCGTTGCCATGATCCCCCAGGCAACCGACTTTGATTCCCTGAACGTCAGCGTCGCGGCGGGCATCCTGCTGTACGAAGCGCAGCGGCAGCGGGTCAAACTTCCGGCTTCAAGTCTGCGTCCAATATGACCTGTACCGATCAAATGCGCCGAACGATCCAAATCGCCGAATGGCCGCCGGCCCGGATTGTTTCCCTCGTTCCCTCCCAAACGGAACTCTTGGCCGATTTGGGCCTGGACGCCGCCGTGGTTGGCATCACCAAATTTTGTATCCACCCCGCGCCGTGGTTTAAAAGCAAAAAAAGAATAGGCGGCACGAAAACGGTCAACCTGGAAGCCGTAGCGCAGTTGGCGCCTGATCTGATCATCGGCAATAAAGAGGAAAATGTGCAGGCGCAGATCGCCTGGCTGTCCGAACGGTTTCCGGTGTGGATGAGCGATGTGCATACCCTGGAAGATGCACTCGATATGGTTCAACAGATCGGCGAGATCACCGGGAAGCAGCAGGCTGGGCTGGACTTGCGCGCAGCAATACGCCGATGCTTCGACGCCCTGCCGATACCGGCGCGCCGCCCGCGCGCCGCGTATTTCATTTGGCGAAAACCCTACATGGTTGCCGCCGCAAACACTTTTATTGATCAGATGTTGTTTTATGCGGGGTTTGAAAATGCATTTTCGCACAGGGTGCGATATCCGGAAATTAGCGAACCGGAGCTCCTCGCCGCCAACCCGGACGTGATCCTGCTTTCCTCCGAACCCTACCCTTTTGCAGAAAAACATATTCAGGCATTTCAGGTTCTGCTCCCGCATACTCCCGTCCGCATCGTCAACGGGGAATTCTTTTCCTGGTATGGCAGCCGGCTCTTGCAGGCGCCCGCCTATTTCCAAACTTTTTTCGCCCCTCAAAACAACCATTTTGCATCCTGATTGGTTTTTCCGAAATTTGCACATGCCTTTCATCCCCGCAGTGCTCCACTTGCTCAAACCCAAACGCAATATGTATCAATATCTCGCTGCCAGCTTCCTCGTTCTCCTCGGTCTCACGGAATTGAAGGCCCAATCAGACGCCTCCGGCCGAAAACCCGGCGAAATCCTCCTCCAACTCCAGGGAGACGCCACGTCCGCATCCGTACTGGCGGAGTTTAACCAATACCTGCCCGCAGAGGCGCAGGCAGAATTACTGATTAGCCGGGCAGAAGATTGGCGCGTGGCACGCCTGGGCTTCGACGAAGACCGCGTGCCCGCCGCGGAAGCGCTCGCGCTGGCGCGCCGCATCCCCGGCGTGCGTGCCGCGCAATTCAACCACCGCGCCCCCGACCGGAATAAAGAGCCAAACGATCCCGAATGGTGGCGGCAGGACGATATGAGCCTCATCGGCGCCCCGGAGGCCTGGGACGCGGCTACCGGCGGATTAAGCCCGGCAGGCGATACGATCGTCGCGGCGGTACTCGAAAAAGGCCTGCTCCTCGCACACCCCGACCTGCTCGCAAATCGCTGGTTCAACTGGGCAGACCGCCCGGACAACAACCTCGACGACGATGGCAACGGCTATGTGGACGACCACGCAAGCTGGGACGCCCGCTTCGGCGGCGACGGGCCGGGCAACAGCGGCAGCCACGGCACCGGCGTCAATGGCATCATCGGCGCGCAAGGCAATAACAACCAAGGCGTCACCGGCGTCAACTGGCAGGTCAAACTCATGAACCTGACAAATGTCGAGTACGAAAATGAAATTATAGACGCCTATTATTATGTGCACAAAATGCGCCGCCTCTACAACCAAACCAACGGCGTTAAGGGCGCTTTCGTAGTCACTACCAACGCCTCCTTCGGTATAGACCGTGAAAAGGCCGAAGATCACCCCCTCTGGTGCGCTGTGTATGATTCGCTCGGGAAAGTCGGCATCCTCAGCATCGGCGCTACCTCCAACAGCGGCAACAGCAACGTGGACGTCGTAGGCGATATGCCCACTTCCTGCCCCAGCGAGTTCCTGATTACCGTAACCAATACAGACAAACTGGACAACCTGGTGTCCGGCGCCGGCTTCGGCCCGCTGTCCATAGACCTCGGCGCGCCGGGAAAAGACACCTACACCACCTCCAACTCCGGCCCCAATACGGCAACGTATGGCACGCTCGGCGGCACGTCCGCTTCCGCACCGCACGTCACCGGCGCCGTCGCCCTGCTCTACAGCCTCGACTGCCCGCAGTTCACCGCAGACGCCCTGACCAGTCCGGCCGATTGCGCGCGCCGGGTACGCGACATCCTCTTGGACAATGTAGAGCCCAACCCCACCCTGGAGGGCAAAACAACTACCGGCGGCCGCCTGAGCCTCTCCGGCGCCGTCTCCGCCGTGCAAAAAAGCTGCGGCGCCAACAAGGGCCCGCTGGATATCCTGACAATCAAACCCAGCCCGGCCCGCGATCAAATCGAAATCGAATTCCAAACGCCTAACTTCAACGCATACCCCATCCGAATCTTCAACGCCCTCGGCCAACTGATGTACGAAAAATCCGTACAACCCGAACCATTCGCACCCAGCCGCGAAATCGTACCGGTGCGCACCTGGCCCGCCGGCGTCTATTGGGTCGCTATCAGTAGAGGAAAATATGTTAAGTCAAAGAAATTTTTGAAAATTTAAAACACGCTCTTGGAAAATAAGTAGCGTTTGTATTATCTTTGCAGCCCGAAATCAAAAAGGTTTGGCTCCGTAGCTTAATGGATAGAGCATCTGACTACGGATCAGAAGGTTAGAGGTTCGAGTCCTCTCGGAGTCACCCAGACAAAGTTTAAAGAGTGTGTGAGCCGGATGGCGTTTTTGCGACCACTCACACATTCGTTTTTTTTAAAAAAATTAATAAATCATACGTCATGTCGAAAGTTTGTGATTTGACGGGTAAGAAACCGCTTACCGGCAATTACGTTTCGCACTCCAACCGCAAAACGAAGCGACGTTTTTTTCCCAATCTTCAAAAGAAGAAGTTTTATATTCCTGAAACCCAGGAATGGGTAACGCTCAAGGTAAGCGCATCGGCTATTCGCACGATCAACAAATTGGGCATCTACACGTACATCAAAAAATTAGAAAAGAAGGGAGATGTTGCGTTCTATTCTGAGAACGAGTATCCCTGCTAATTTCTACTTCGATCCATTTAGCAATCTGTTTAAGTAAAGCATATCATGGCAAAGAAATCTAAAGGTAACCGCCTCCAGATTATCCTCGAATGCACCGAGCATAAGAATAGCGGCCTGCCCGGCACTTCGCGCTATATCACGCAGAAGAACCGCAAAAACACCCCCGATCGCATGGAGTTGAAAAAATACAACCCAATTATGCGAAAATACACGATGCATCGAGAAATTAAATAAGCGCTCTTGCGCCTTATTGATTTACACTGCATCTTTGCACTATTCTGTTAACTTATTATCTATTTAGATAGCCATGGCCAAGAAAATTTCTAAAAACGCTAAGGTCGCACAGCGCGCCGCCAGCGCGGGCTCAGGCAAAGACCACGTGAAAGTGGTGAAAGCCGTTAAAGATCCCGTTACGGGCAAATACACGTACAAGCAAATGATCGTTCACAAAGATAAAGTGAAGGATTTCTTCGCTGACGTGAAGTAAACGCGCAAGAGCGCCAATTCATTATGACGCAAACGAGGCTGCCGGATTCTTCCGACAGCCTCGTTTCTATTGTGCGCCGACTAATATGCCGCTCCGAACCGCAGCCCCGGCCCGAATCCGGTAGGCCCATACGCGGGCATCATCCCCAGAAAGCTGCGCGGCGTCTAAGGCCAGATTGTGCGTGCCACGCGGCAGGAAAGTCGCCTGCCGATACCGCAAACGACCCATTGCATCGCGAATTTCTATTTCAACCGGACCATCTTCCGTGAGATGAACCGGAAAACGCGTTTCCTCGTCAAACGGATTGGGCCGGGGCGAAAAAACCTGATCACCGACCGAGACGCCGGCGTCCGGCGCCGACGCAAGAACCAGCGCGCGAACCACACCCTCGGGAGTGTACGCCTCTGGCCGAAAACTTGAATCAGAGACCAGGCGCAGGCCTTCCGCGTACTGCCCGCCCGCCCGCGCACGTACCTGCAGGGTACAAAGCGCATCGCCAGGCCGGTAATCGCGCGGAAGTGGGTCGTACCACAACGCGCGAAGCGTATTCGTCCGCGCGTCCCAAGCATAGTGATCGGCCGGAAGCCCCGACAAATCCTCAAAATCCCATAATTCGGGATCCACCGATACACGCAGCTGCCAACCGGCTAATCGGGCGGCCGCCGAGATCCGAATCGGGATCGAAACCTGCTCGCCCGGCGCCGCCTGCCCCTCTGGCAACGTCAAGATGACCGGATTAGCCGACCGGTCTTCCGGAGACGGCACAGCAGCAGCCGACAAATTCACATCGCCGCTTTTCACGCCAATAAAATGCAGTCCGGGCGTAGTAATATCCCCTAAAAGGCTGTTATAACGAATCTGGTAGGTATCCCGCACCACATCCCATTGCAGCAGCGGGCCAGGGTCGGCCAGCGGCCGGATGAGCCGCCAGGAAGGCACGGCCACAAAGGTGTCGGAAATACCCAACAGCACTTTCCGGCCCTCCACAATATCAAAAGTCGTCACCGTTTGGGAATTGTTGATATCCGCAGCCAGCATTTGGTAAAAACTCGAAAAGGATTCAATGCCGAGGATATGCTTGCTGATTTGCAGCAGATCGAAGGTCGTGAATCCGACCAGCGGGCCGTCGTTCCGAAATGCGCGTACCGTCGCGGTATAATTATTGCCAAAAGGGATGCCGCCGAGCGGCACGCTGAAACAGGAATCTGTTACACTTTCCTGCACCATCCAACTCGCCGGATTGGGCGCGTTGTCCGCTGCCAGGTTCGCCCGAATATGGTAGTTCGTGAGCCGTTGACCGCCCGCTGAACGGACACAGCCCTGAAACCGGACATCCGCGGCTGTGTCGCAGGAGCACTCGTTATTGGCGTCTTGCACAAGGACGTAACTGCTGCAGGAATTTTGCAGCCCGCCGCCGTCGCGCACCCGGATTTGAATGAATTGGATGCCCACGTCGCAGCTATCAAACGTAAGCGATTGCGCAGTCGGGAAGGCGCTGCTGGTATCGCCGGCCAGGCGCATCCCGACCTGGATTTGATTTTTCGGCGTACAGTTGTCATTCAGGTTTAAAATAAACTGGTTGGCGGAAAAACTGGCCGTACAAAAGGGCGCATCCAAGTTCTGGGTGAGGCCGTTGATGCAGAGCAAATTCGGCGGATTGCAGTCGCGAATCGTGAACAGGTATTCGCAGGTTGACTGGTTGGCGCAGTTGTCGGTGGCGCGCCAAATCACCCGATGCGTACCAAGCGCAAACGGGGCGTTCACGGTATCTTCCGTGCTCGTGATATCGGTAAACCCGTTGTTGTCCAGATCAATCCGGTAGGAATAATTGATCAACGGATTGCTGCAACTGGTAGTCGCTTTTTCTACCAAAAAAACATTGCCCTGGGTGCAACTGCCGGTATTCAAACAAAAAAGACGATCCGAGCAGGCGGTATTCCAAACAATACCCTGCGAGATCATCTGACCCGGTAAAATCAGCCAAGCGGCAAGAAATAATAATGTCCTTGTCATGTACGGGATATTTAGCACATGTACAGGCGGGGCTGGATGACTGTGGAAGAGACGCCCGGCGCCGCCGAGTCATTGGTTGAGTCTGTCTGTTCCACAATTACCTAGCAGAAATCGTACCAAAAAACTGGTACCCTAGGAGCAAGAGACTGGCTCATAGGTTGCAGTTCTCCGAAACCTCAAAATATAATTTTGAAAATCTGCAGGTTGAGCGTCGGCGTGACGTCGAGTCACGCCGACGCTATGCTCGATCGAATTTTAATTTTGCTGCTTGATTTCGTTGAATGTTTGTGATACAGCCTCTTGTCAAATTCGAAGAGCGCACCCTATCCCCCGCGCGGATAGTTGGCCTCGTCTTCATCCACGTGATCGGGCGGCGCGGTACGCAGCACGCGCATGAAAAAATAAAGCGTGACGGCGATCACGATCCCGTCAGACAGCAACATCATAATAAGAGCGGAATTATTCATAGCGCGTTGGTTGGTTAAAAGAATTTTGTGCTTTAAACCGTCGGCGTGATCCGGCCAGATTGTTCGCGTTTCACCTGAGCCTTATACACCAGGAAAGCAATACCGGCGAAAAGGAACACGAGCAGGGCGCGAGAGCCGTTTACGTACAAAAGTTGGGTTTGCAGGGCCTCCAATTGGGCCGGATCGGTGGTGGCGGCGATTTGCGCGTGCAGGGCCTTGTTGGAAATTTTATCCAAAATGCCGCCCTCGCTCAACAAACTGCCCAAAAAGACGGCAACCAAAATAAGCGGGGTAATGTATTTAATGATAAATTTAAACATGCCGGGCACTTTCATATCGGCGCCGCGCGTAATCTCGTACCAGCCTTTGTCCATGCCGAATACCCAGGCAAACAAAATGATCTCCAGCATCGCAAAGACCACAAGCGACACCGTGCCCGCCCAGTAGTCGTATTCATCGAACACGCCTTGGTTGAAAAAGAACACGCAGGGCGCACCGAGTACGAGAATGCTCAGGCCGAATGCCCAGGCTGATTTTTGGCGCGACCAGCCAAATTCATCGCGCAGAAAGCCCATTACCGGCGTGCCCATAGCCAGGGAAGAAGTGATTCCTGCAAAAAACAACAAACCAAACCACGCCACGCCGGCCAGCACAGACAGGAAGGGGCCCCATTGCTGGAACAAATAAGGCATGGTGCGGAAACCAAGTCCCAGACCGCCGGTTTGCGTGAGCTCCACCACCCGCTCAATACCCAGGTAGCCGACTGAAATCGGAATCAGAATGGATGCACCCAGCACCACTTCGACAAATTCGTTCATCCAACCGGCGCTCATCGCATTCAGCGCCACATCGTCGCGCTGGCGCAGATAGGAGGCATAGCACTGAATACTGCCCATACCCACCGAAAGTGTGAAAAATATCTGTCCGGCGGCCGCCAGCCAGACCTTAAAGTCCCAAATAGACGAAAAATCAGGCGTCCACAAAAAATTAAGTCCGGCAATCCCATCGCTAATCGCGCCCTCGGCGCCGGCCTCCAGCGTCACCGCTTTAATAGCCAGAAAAATGCCAAAAAATATCAGCAGCGGCATGCCGATTTTGGAGGCGATTTCCACGCCGCCGGAAAGTCCGCGCGACAAAATCCATGTGTTGACAAACAGGCACAAGAGCCAGAAAAAAATCGGCACGCCGCTTTCCAGACTGACATACTGCCCGAACATCGCGCTCACGGCGTCGGCAGACTGCCCGGAAAAAGCGCCGGAGACCGAATTCCACACGTAAGCCAGCGTCCAACTCTCCAGATAGCAATAATAGGCCGCCACCGCCAAATTCGTAAATATTCCAAAAACGCCTACATATTTCCACAAACGGCCCTTTCCACCCATGCGATCCAGGATAAATGGCGTAGAGTGATCGCCGTATTTCCCGCCGAAACGCCCCATGCTCCACTCGACGAACAGCAGGGGAATCCCCATGAGCAGGAAACAAACCAGATAGGGGATGATGAAAGAGCCGCCGCCGTTTTGGATCGCTTGTACCGGGAAACGCAAAAAATTTCCCAATCCGACGGCATTACCGGCCATGGCCAGTACCAAACCGACGCGAGAACCCCAGGATTCTTTGTGTGCAGACATGTGCGCGTTTTTTATATTTTATACGTTTTGATCGGGCATTTAACAGCAAAAAAGTCTTTGCTTTTGACCCGATAAGGAAATTCCCGACGGACGCTTCCCGCGGCAAAGAAAACAATCTTTTGAACAACCGCCAAGAATGCCACAAAAAAACGGTCGCCCACTTCGCTGATCCCCGTTAGTGGATACCAAATTATTTAATATTTTTGCCCTCGGAATAAACAACTCGAATTTATCCGGCAAATCACGATACAATATGGCGAAGAAACCTACTCCCAGCCGAGGCCCCGCGCCCGCCCGTCCCAAGCAGCCCGTAAAAACGACGCCGCCCGCTAAAGCCCGAGTGGCAGCCAGCACGGCAACGGGGCCGTGGGAACCCGCAGGTTGGCTTCGTCCGGTGCTGATCGTACTGGCGATCACAGCGGTCGTGTATCTGCCCTCCCTCTCCAACCAACTCGTCAACTGGGACGATCCGGCCAATATCCTGGAAAATCCCAACCTGATAAATATTGACGCGCAGAGCGTAAAAAATATCTTTGATATAGATAAAGGAAACGTCATCGGTAACTATAACCCACTGCCGATCCTGACATTCGCTATTGAGAAAAAGATCACCGGCGAATTCAATACGACCCTGATACACACTACGAATCTGGTGCTGCACCTGCTCACTGTGTTGTTCGCCATGCGCTTGCTGATGCACCTCGGCGTGGGTATTGGCGGGGCCTTTATCGGCGGACTTTTGTTCGGTATCCATCCGATGCGGGTGGAGTCGGTTGCCTGGGCCACCGAGCGAAAAGACGTGCTATTTGCCGTGTTTTTCTTCGCCGCGCTGATGTATTATGTCCGGTGGATAAAAACAGAAGACAGCGGCAAACGGCTCTGGCTGTACCTGCTCATGATCTTACTGGCGACGCTGTCGTTGTTTTCGAAGGTGCAGGCGGTTACCCTGCCGCTCTCTATGCTGGCGATTGATTACCTCGTACGTCGGCCGATCAATTTTAAATTGATCCTGGAAAAGGCGCCTTTCTGGATTTTATCGCTCGTATTTGGTTTGATCAACTTATACACCCTGAAACAGCAGGGATCCACCAACGACGAAATTACCAACTTTAATTTTCTGGATCGCCTTTGCATCGGCGCCTACTCCTTCTGCGTCTATATTTACAAGGTGATATTCCCCTACCCGATGTCGCCGCTGTATCCGTATCCCAAGCCGCTTCCGATTTGGGTGTACCTGTCGCCGATCGCGTTTTTCGCAATTTCCGCCCTGGTGGTTTGGCTGTTTTTGAAGGATCGGCGTTGGGGGGTGTTCGGCGTGGCGTTTTTCTTCTTTAACGTGGTGTTCCTGCTCCAGATACTCGGCGCCGGCCAGGGCTTTCTGGCGGATCGCTTTACTTATGTGCCGTATTTTGGTTTTTTTGCTATTTTCGCGTGGTTGTACGACCGGTACGCGCAGACGCCACAGGTGCGCAGCAGCTTGAATATTGCTGCCGGGGTAGCGTTTATCCTGTTCGCCGTGGTAAGTTACCGCCAAATCGGCATCTGGGAAAACGGCGGCACGCTCTGGTCGCACGTCATGAAATACGAAAAACTGACCAATTCGCTGCCTTATTGGAACCGCGGGCAGTTCAACCGCCAACAGGGCGACTATGACGCTTCCCTAAAAGACTACAGTCAGGCGATCGCTATCGAGCCCAAAAATCCGGAATTGTACAACAGCCGGGGAAAAACGTATTTTGACATGGCCATGTCGGGCAAGTTCCCCACCCAATCGCAGGAATATGCCATGAAGGCCATTGCGGACTATACCAGCGGCCTCAGCCAACTCACCATCAAAGATAAAACAAAATCGGAACTTCTGATCAATCGCGGCGCAGCCAATGCCTCGCAAGGCCGGTACCAAGACGCCTTGAATGACCTGAACGAAGGCCTCAGCCTGGATCCTAACAACAAAAACGGGTATTTCAACCGCTCGCTCGTGTATTTCACAACCGGACAATATCCCAAAGCGGTCGAGGATTACTCCACCTACCTGAAATACGATCCGTACAACGCCAATGTCTGGTACGAACGCGGGATGCTCCGCCGCAGCCTGAACAACGGCAAGGAAGCGATAGAAGACCTCAGCCGGGCCATCCAATTGAACCCGAATCTGGGCTTAGCGTACAGGGAGCGCGCGCGTGCGCACTTGCTATTGGGCAACAAGGCGGCTGCGGAGCAGGACTATCAGCGCGCTGCGCAGTTCAACCTGCAAATGGAAACATTGGATATTAATCTGATGAACCGGTAAGCGCAGCCTCGGCGCTCGGCGTTACTGCACCCGAAAACTAAATTCAAAGGTACCGCACTCCTTCTCGCGCGCGGAAGGCACAAAACGGTGCTGTTTTGCCCAGCGAATCGCTTTATTGCGGAGCTCGCCATCGGGCGTTGAAGAACCGCGCTGGGTGTATTCGGCCTCGATGACATTGCCCTCGCTGTCCACGCAGACAGATAGTATGACGGTGCCAGTTTTTTGCGTGTTATCAATCATTTGCGGGCGGCTGAGAACCTTGCGGCCTGCTAATCCACCGCCAATAGAAGGCCCATCGCCCGTCCCGCTACCGCCGCCCCTGCCGCCGCCATCGCCGGGACTTTTTCCGAATGGGTTATTGCCCGTGCCATCCGGACGCCCTCCGTCTCCGAGTTTTCCGCCATCGCCTGCACCGCGACCATCTCCGCTCCCAAATGCTCCTCCAAACCGAGCCTTCTTCGCATTGCGTTCTTCCTCTTCCCGGCGGGCGCGGTCGGTCGCTTCTTGCGCCAGACGTTGTTGTTCCGCCTCTTGTTGGCGACGGGCGTCCGCTTCCGTTTTTCGTTTCTGTTCTTGCGCGCGCGCGGCATCGCGCAGCGCGGCAGCATTCGGATCCTGCGAAGTAGCCACTTTGGAGGGCCTGCTTTCGGTCGGTCTGGATTTAGCCGGCGGAGGCGTCGTGTTTTTTGGCGCGGGCGCGGGCTTTTCGATGGGCGTTTCGGTTTTCGGCTGCTCGACGGGCTGGCCGGCGCCGGCGGGTTTGTCATTCTGCCCGGCGTCAGGCGATCCCAAAGCGGCATTATCGCCGCCGCCGCCCCAATTGAGTTCAATAGGCGGCGTTTCCACGAGTGGTTTCTCCACCTTGGTCGTAACAAACAGCAGCAAGGCCAGAATAATGGCATGCAGCACAATCGAGATCAGGGCTGCCGTGGTTCTATCTTCTTCTTTATGCGCAATCGCTTTCATTGGAGCGGCATTAAGTAATGATCAGATAACGGCCGTTTGCAAGGGCAATACGGCGCTGTTTATTGTGATTTCTCTTCCGGATCGGTCGCCAGGATAGTTCGGACTCGAAGTTTACTGGCTACATTCAGGATATTGACAACATATTCCAGCGGCACGGTTTTGTCTGCCGCCACCGTAACAGTTGTATTTTGCGGATCCTGCGCAGAGGCTGCGATTTTATTCAACAACTGCATTTCCAACTGCCGCATAGCATCCTGCGCATCTCTTGCGGGGATCCGCTCGCCCTGGAAGAAGTACTCGCCCTGTGTATTGACGGAGACAGCGAGATCCGGAGAGGCCATGGTTGTAGAGCTGCTGGAGGGCAGCTGCAGGTTCAGCGCATTCGGCGTCACAAATTTAGAAGTCAACATGAAAAACATCAGCAACAAGAATATGATGTCAATCATGGCTGCCAGGCTAAAGGTCGGCGACACGCGCACTCTTCTTTTTAGTCCCATAACGTTGGTAAAATTATAAAAAGTTCCAATTAGTTCCCGCGTTTCGCTGTATAACGCGTTTACCGGGTGGGTTCCTGAAGCATATCCATGAATTGCAGGGCGGTGTACTCCATTTTATACACCACTTTATCGAGATTGGACACCAACACATTATAGCCTGCCATCGCGACAATAGATACGATCAGGCCGAGCGCCGTGCTCGTCAGTGCCTGGTAAATACCGGCGGAAAGCACCTGCGGGGTGACATTGGTGGCAGTGGACATATCCTCGAACGACAGGATCAGCCCTAAAACCGTACCCAGCAGGCCAAACATCGGCCCAAGGCCGGAAATAGACGCCAGGGTGGACAAATTACGCTCCAACTTGAGCAGTTCCAGGTTGCCGACATTCTCGATAGCCTTATTGATATCGTCCAGCGGTTTGCCAATGCGATCGAGCCCTTTCTCTACCATCCGCGCCATCGGAGCGTCCACGCTCTGACAAAGCGCCCGGGCGGCCTGCAGGTTGCCGCTTTCCACACTGGCACGAATGCTGTTCATGAAGTTCTGATCCACCCTGCCGGCGCGTTGCATGGTCAGGTACCGTTCAATAATAATATACACGGCTGCAACCGAGAGGAACACCAGGATGAAAAACATTGACATACTGGAGGTCGTGTTACCCATAAAAGTATCGAGCAGGCTCTTCTGCTCTGCCAGCACCTCGGAAGCAGCGGACTGCGGTACCTGCAAGAAAAAGAAGGCGGCAGACAAGGATTTGAATATCATAAAAGTATGCAGTTGGTTAAAAATGTAATTTGTTGAAAAAACGTGTTCAGTATCCGCTCTCGAAGTCAGAAAAAAGCGTATTTTTTACCAGTTTTACCTTTTAAAAGGCGCATAGCCGAGACTACCTACCTGAAAATTGGCGAAAAACAAGCCATTTTTGACGCGGCGGAAAAATCCAATACTTCATCGAAACGCCAAAATTAGCGCATTTTGTATTTTTAACATGAAAATTTTGGCTGCGGGAAATTACTCCAGCACTTTAAAGGTCGTCCGCCGGTTGGCCTGGTGTTGCACCTCGGTACAGCGCGAGCAGGGGCAATTATCCGCCGGTTGGGTTTCGCCGTAGCCGACGGCGCTCAGGCGCTCGGGTGCAACGCCCCGGCCAATCAGGTAGTTAACGGCGCTTTGGGCGCGTCTTTGCGACAACTCCTGGTTGTAGTCGTCATTGCCGCGGCAATCGGTATGGCTGCCCAACTGGATCCGGACGGTTGGGTTTTGCTTCAACACCTCGGCCAAACGGTTGAGCGTGGGTTCTGCATCGGGGCGGATATCCCATTGATCGTAGTCGTAATAAATATTCTCCAGCACGATTTCTACGTCCCGGTAAATTTTATCCAACTCAATTTCCAATTCGAACACCTGCACCGGGTTCGCCGGGTCTTTAGCCATCCCTTTCGTGGAAAATCGGCCGGAATTGGTCAGATAACCGGCTTTTTCTGCCCGGAACACATAATCGGTGTTCTCCGCCAGTTCGATTTGGCGGCGACCGTCTTCGCCGAGCGTACGCTGTTCGGGCCGGCCGTTTAACTCGAACGATAAGAGCGCCGCGCCGAGCGGTCGCCGACCGAGTACCGGACTGTTGGGATCGTCGGGCCGGGAAAATATTTTTTCGAGTACAAACACATCCAGCAGCATGTTGTAGGCTGCCGGTTTGGGGGCCGACTGCGTATCTGGTTTTACCTGTGCCGGGAGCGGCATGCGCTGTTCAAACCGATAAATATCATCACCGCCGGGGCCGCCGGGGCGATTGCTGGTGAAATAGCCGCTCAGTTGCACTGCGCCGGGCGTGGCGGCAGCGGGTCGCGCCGTAATCATCCAACCGAAATCGTCCGCGCCGGAATTGACCGGCGTTTTCAGGTTTGCCGGCTGCGTCCAAGTATTGCGCTCCATCTTCACGGTCCGGAAAATATCGAGTCCGCCCATACCCGGCAAGCCGTCCGAGGCAAAATACAAGGTATCTTGATCGAGGCAGGGGAAGAGTTCGTTGCCGTTGGAGTTGATGCCGCGAGAGAGCAGGCGGGGAGAATCCCAGCCGTTTTCGGCGCGCGGATTGCGCTGCACGCTGTACAGATCGTATCCGCCCCAGCCTTCGGGATCGTTGCTGGCGAAGTACAGCGTATTGCCGTCTGCAGACAGGGCGGGATGTTGGTAGTTGATTTTTTCTTTTTGGAAAGGCAGCGGCCGGGGAATGCTCCAACCTGCACCCAGTTGATCCGCATGATAAATTTTGCAGTACGCGTCATCGCCTTGGTAAGCGCCGGCGGCGCGCACAAAAAATATTTCGGTAAAATCGGCATTAAAACAAGCCGTCCCCTCGTTGCCCGCTGTATTCAGTGCAGGGGCGAAAGGCCGGGGAGTTTCGCTATCCGGCGCTGCGATAAAAAGATCCATGTAGCGATTGCCGGTCCAGGCATATCCACTTTCGCCGGTGCTGCCGGCGCGGTCGCTGGTGAAAACGAGGCGGCCATCGGCAAAGAGCACAGGCGAAAAATCGTGTTGGCGGCTGTTAAACGGGGCGGCCTCCAGCGTCCAGTTGGCCTTATCCGCCGCCTGCTTCCACTCGGCGGCCAGTTCGCAGGCCGCCAGTTCCTTGCGGTATTCGTACGGACTGCCGATCTCGATTCCCAGGTTTTTAAACGCCTCCCGCGCCTCCGGGTAGCGCTCCAATTTTTTCAATTCGAACGCGGCCGCCCGGAGCGCTTCCGGGCCGTAGTTGTTCTCATACGCCGTATTAAACCACGTGAGCGCGGCTTCAGATTGCCCCATCCTTTGGTAGGCGTCGCCAAGCAAAAAAGCCAACTTCCCGCGCTCCGACCGAACTTTCGCGCGCGCCAACTCCTGTTTCAGCATGGGAATGGCAACGGCGTACTGGCGGCGTTCGTACGCCGTCTGTCCGTCCCGAATTTTGATCGTGTAGGCGCAGGCGCTCAGGAAAAGCGCCGGAAGCAGGTAGAAGATGTACAATCTGAGCATGCCGGGAGATGAATGTGAAGTATTAACGCGGATTAAACGCACGATATTTGTAAAAAGATCGTTTCAATTGGACAAATTTGCATTCACCAGAAGTTATCCCCATGCGTTCACTCCATTTTTCTTGTGTCCAAAACGGCCAAAAAGCGCATTTTGCTGCTTTTTCAACGATTCTTCTTTTCCTAACCTTACAAGCGCCCCTGCAGGCGCAGCAAGCAGAGGAACTGGTTCCGCGGGGCGCGGAAGCCGCGGAATTCCCGGATGCGGAGGCGTACTCGCCGCGCCCCGTGGATACGATCGCACCGGTCGCCGTGATCGCGTTTGGCTCCTGCAACAAACTGGACAAACCGCAAAATATGTGGGACGCCGTCGTCGCCAATAACCCCAACCTCTGGATCTGGCTGGGCGATATCGTCTATGCGGATACGGAGGACATGAGGGTGCTGGCAGCCGACTACAAGCGCCTGAAAATGGAGCCGGGCTACAAAGCGCTGCGCAAAAATACCCAAATTGTCGGTATTTACGACGACCACGACTACGGAAAAAACGACGGGGACAAAACCTTCCCCATGAAAAAAGGCGCGCAAAAAGCCCTGCTGGATTTCCTCGATGTGCCCCGAAACGCACCCGTCCGCCGACAGGAAGGCGCCTATTGCGCCTATACATTCGGCCAGGGCCCGGGCCGCGTGAAGGTGATTGTGCTCGATACCCGCTATTTCCGGGATCAACTCCAGCCGGATTCGACCAAACAACGCCGGTACCTGCCGAACACCGAGGGCGATATGCTCGGGGAGGCGCAGTGGCAATGGCTGGAAAACGAACTGCGCAACAGCCAAGCCGATCTGAATATCCTCTGCTCCAGCGTGCAAGTGCTCGCCGACGAACATCCGTACGAAAAATGGGGCAACTTCCCGGCCGCCCGCAAACGCCTGCTGAACCTGATCGTCCGCACCCAACCTAAAAACCTGCTCATCCTCTCCGGCGACCGCCACATGGCCGAAGTTTCCAAAATAGACCTGCAAGGCCTGCCCTATCCCTTGTATGATTTTACCTCCAGCGGCCTCACGCACATACGCAGCGGACTGTCGGAAACCAACAAACTCCGAACCGGCGAACTGATCGTCCAACGCAATTTCGGCCTGCTCAAAATTTACTGGGAAAATAACAGGCCAGTCGTCCGGATGGAAGTCCGAGGACTCCAAAATGAACTTTTCCAGGAAACCATCGTGCGCTATGAATAGAGATTTTGAAATTGCTGGATCGCAAATACAATCTTTTTTCGTTTATTTGCACCATGGATTTGCTAAAACAACACATCGAAGCGCTCATTTTTGCAACCCCTCAGGCAATTTCCTCCGATGAAATCAAATCGGTACTCGATGAGGTGTTCCAAACAAACCTGCGCGGAGAAGAAATACAAGCCGCCATCGAAGACATCCGGGCGCAATACAAAAACGAACAGTTCGCCTTCGAACTCACAGAGATCGCCGGCGGATTCCAATTCCTAACCAAAGGCGCCTATCACAATGCCATCGCAGTCCATCTCCGCCAAACTACCAAAAAACGCCTCTCGCAAGCGGCCCTCGAAACGCTGGCTATCGTAGCGTACCGACAACCCGTCTCGAAATCCGACCTGGAGGCTATCCGCGGGGTCAACTGCGACTATGCGCTGCAGAAACTTTTGGAAAAAGAACTTGTTCTAATCACCGGAAGAGCCGAAACGCCGGGCCGCCCGCTGCTGTACGCTACGTCTGATAAATTTATGGACTATCTCGGCATTCGAGACCTGGCCGAACTGCCCAAACCAAAAGATTTTAAGGAGGTGGAAAATAGTATTGGGGAACAGTGAATGGGATTGGGGATTGCGGATTGCGGATTGCGGATTGGGGAAATTGAACTAATATGGACCATACAACGACAGAAACGCCGCTGGTTAACCGGGTAGCGCAGAGCAGCCTGGTGACGATTGATCTGGAAAAATTCTATCCGGAGGGAGAGATTGTGCCATTCGACTTAAAGCAATTTCTTTTCCGCGAGCTGATTCTGCGGGAAAAGGATTTCCGGGAAGCGATGAAAGCGATTGATTGGGCGCAGTACCAAGGCAAAATTTTGGCGGTTTATTGTTCTACCGACGCCATTATCCCGATGTGGGCCTACATGCTTGCCACCGTCTGCGCCGCGCCTTTTGCCGCCGATGTGGTGCAGTGCCCGCCAGAGCAGGCGTTGGAACGCCTGTTTTTGAAAAAAATCGCCGCGATGGATTTATCCGCCTTCGAAGGAAAGCGCCTGGTAATCAAAGGCTGCAGCGATAAGCCGGTACCGGCCGCCGCCTACCTGGAAATGACCCGGCGCCTGCAGCCGCTGGCCCTGAGTATTCTATTCGGGGAACCGTGCTCTACCGTGCCCGTTTACAAAAAAGCGCCGGTCGCCGCAGATCGCATGAATCAATAATCTACCCGATAAATTAATCTATTTAACCGGAACTCCGCTCCGCAACCACACCGCCCTATGATTAACGTAAGAAATCTCCTCATCCTGAATCTCCTGCTCACCTGCGGACTGATTTTCATGCTCATCACCTCCTTCAAGGGAGAAGGTGCGGAAACAACCGGCGGCGCGGTTTCGCCGGAACAGACTGTCCGCTCCATCAATTTAGACAAACCCTTCTCGTTTTGCGGGGAGAAAGTGCCGATGGACAACTTTGACGTCCGCCAGCGCCTCGATGCCGAACTGCTGCGCAACGTCTATTACCATTCGCAGACGATCCTGGCCATCAAACGGGCCAACGCCATTTTTCCCATCATCGAACCAATCCTGCGGGAAGAAGGCGTGCCGGACGATTTGAAGTACCTCGCCGTCGCCGAAAGCAATCTTTCCAATGCCGTCTCGCCGGCAGGCGCCGGCGGTGTGTGGCAGTTTATGAAAAGTGCCGCCGGACAATATGATCTGGAGGTCAACGGCGAAGTGGACGAGCGCTACCACCTCGAAAAAGCAACCCGAGCAGCCTGCAAATATATGAAGGGCGAACGCCGCCGCCTCGGCAGCTGGATCGCCGCAGCAGCAGCGTACAACGGCGGCCCTTCCAGGATCGCCACGGAAATGGAGAAACAACGCGCTAAAACGTTCTTCGACCTGAACCTCGCCGCCGACGAAACGATGCGATACCCGTTCCGTATCATCGCCATCAAAGAAGTGATGGAAAATCCCACCCAATACGAGTACAGCATCCCCGACGAGCACCTCTACCCGCAGACCAATAATTACAGGATTGTGCGGGTCAGCGGCCCCGTACCCAGCTGGGGCGATTTCGCGGCAGAAAATGGTACCAGCTACCGCATGCTCAAAGTGTATAATCCCTGGCTGGTGGACAGCAAACTGACGAATAAAGAGGGAAGAACCTACGAAGTCAAAGTGCCGAGATAGATTGTTTTTTGCTGAAACTATGCAGCACTAGGCATCATGCTTTAAAAACCGGATATTCCGCTGCAAGCCGGCGTACTTGGCTCGCTTCACCGCCGATTTTTTAAAAACGCGGCCAAATACCGCTTCCGTAAGTTCCAGCCAGTCGCGCCGGGTCATGTGCAGCAAATCGGGATGCGGCTCGAAAGCAGGCTCCTCGTGCCGCTTTGCAAAACGATTCCACGGACAAACCTCCTGGCATACATCGCAGCCGAACATCCA
>JBEIDF010000045.1:0-21468 GCA_040383605.1 Lewinellaceae bacterium | reverse complement strand
GTCCTTACCGGGGCTGGCATAAACGCTGTTACGGGCGCATATCCCAATTTCACAATTACCGCAACCGAGATAGACGGCTCTGTAACAAATGAGATACAAACATTAGGCTTGTCGGGGCAAACATTGTCTATAAGCAGCGGGAACAATGTATCTCTGCCTATTGTAAATGTTTCTGCGGGAACTGGAACAACAGTATCAATTACAAATGGTAACGCAACTGTTTCCGCCAACGATGCAAGCGCAACAAATGAGATACAGTCCCTTTCGTTATCCGGGCAAACATTATCAATATCCAGCGGCAACAATGTTACATTGCCTATTATCGCGGTGTCTGCTGGTGCGGGAATATCCGTATCAACAGCAAGCGGTACAGCCACTGTTACAAATGCAGCGCCCGATCAGACGGTAACAATTACTGGCGGCGGTATCAATGCGGTCACGGGCTCTTATCCGACTTTCACGATCACTGGCACCGAGGTGGATGGCAGTATTACAAACGAGGGGAGGCTTGGGGTTGGCGCAGGCATTTCGAATACATCCACGATTACTACAAATACGTCTGGCAGCGATGCGGTGACATTATCGGGCGGTGGTATTGTTTCTTTGAGTGAAACAGTGAGTACAAACGGAGGTACAATAACAATAAGCGCTACCGAGGTGGACGGGTCGGTGACAAATGAAGGCAGCCTTACTGTGGGCGCTGGTGGGGGCAATAATTCAATAATCCAGTCCAATACATCCGGTTCCCCAAATGTTACAATCGCGGGCGGCACCAATGTCAACGTAACCGAGGCGGGCAACACCATAACTATATCGGCAACAGCCGGGGCGGGAGATGGTAACGGAATTTATAGCGGCGGCACTGATACTGTGCCTGCAAATACTTACGCCGTTATTCAAAGCGATTTCACCTTTCAATACATTGGAGGCAGCCCAGCACTTGCGTTTGATTCGCAGGCCGGGCGGGTAAGTTTGTATGATTCGACCTTTACGCAGGAAATCAATATACAGCCAGACAGCATACAATTCATTGGCGATAAATTCAAATTCATTGGGGATACGATTGATATATCCGATGTGCAGGTAAAAATCGGATTCCCATCAGGCGGCACCGTCACGCTCGATGGCGAAGTAAATGGGCCTTCAACAGCCACAAGGGTAGATACCGTTCGGCGTATTTGGTTTGATCTGGATTACAACCAACCCGATAGTCTCGCGAAACTTCAATGGAATGCAGGGGACAGAACTCTTGACCTTGGTATGGGTAGCACAGCACAGTTTAACGTCCTGCAAATCGGTCAAGAAACCCTATATCCGCACGCAATAAACAAACAGGCGGCTACCATAAAAAAGGGTGTGCCTGTTATGGTTGACTCTGTCACATTCGTGCAGGGTGACAATATTCGTATAATGCCTGCCACCGGAAGCGGAAGCAGGCCCGCTTCGAATATCATGGGGCTGGCAACTCACGATATACCTTTTGATGCGGTGGGCTTCGTGACTTGGTTCGGATATGTGACCGAGGTAGTGGAGGCAGATATTGCACAGACTGGCATCACGCTGAACGCCGGGGATATTTTGTATGTGAGCGGCACCCAGCACGGGAGGCTTACCAATGTTGCGCCGACGGCTCCGCAGCTGAAAATACCGATAGCCACATTGGTTCGCAAGCAAAACGTCAATAACCTTACTCTTTTGGTTCGGCCCAACCTTACGCAAGACATTCACGAACTCAATGACGTATCTGTGACAAGCCCGACCGCGGGGCAGGTTCTCGAATGGAACGCAGCCGGATATTGGGAGAATGGACAGGTAGGGATAGCCGGGATTGAAGCGAACGCAATAGACAGCACCAAAATCAGAAACGCAGGTATTTCTGTGCTGGATATTGGTGTAAATGGCGCTTCAAATGGTCAGGTACTGAAATATAACGGCACACAGTGGGCTCCAGCAGCCGATGAAAACACTGGCACCAACCTTACATTCACCGGCTCCGGTTCACCCTTCAGCCTTAATAGCAGCACCGGCACAGACGTAACATTCGCACAAGGCACCGGTATCACGTTGTCACGCAGCACAAACGAACTTACCGTAACCAACGCCGCGCCGGACTTAACCGTTGGCATTACGGGAGCCGGTATCAATACCGTAACAGGGACTTACCCGACATTCACGGTAACCGGGACGGAGGTTGACGGCATTATTACTAACGAAGGGAGGCTTGGTGTTGGGGCGGGCGTCGGCAATGCCGCAAACATAACTACCAATACAAGCGGCAGCAGCGACGTAATAATTTCCGGCGGCGGAATTATCGCGGTCACAGAAACCACGGGCACGAACGGCGGCACGATAACGCTGACGGCTACGGAGGTTGACGGTAGTGTAAGCAACGAAGGCAGCCTTACAGTAGCAACTGGCGGGGGTAACGATTCGCAGATTACATCTAACACATCCGGTTCGACCGCTGTTACAATCGCAGGCGGGGCGAATGTGACCGTGACCGAAAGCGGCAATACAATTACAATCGCTTCCTCAGGGGCTTCAGGGGTTAGTGATGGGGACAAGGGCGATATAACTGTAAGTGGCGCTGGCACAATATGGAATATAGACGCCGGGGTAGTTGGCAATACTGAACTCGCATCGGCAAGCGGGGGCATCTATAAAAGCAGCGGCACAATACCAGACGGTACGGTCGCCACTGTTACATCCAATGGGACATTTTCACTAAATTATAATGGCGGGACAAACGCCATTCAAATAAGTGACCTACAAAGCTCGATGTATTTGTACAATAAATCGGGGAGCAGCCTTATTTCATTAGAGCAAAGCGCCGTAAACCTATTTGCAAATGGGGCCGTTACGGTTGGTAGGCTATCTGGCACTCCAGCTCTTCGGATAATGGAGCCAAGCGCAAGTGGATCAAATTTTACGCAGTTCCAAACAGCCGCGCAATCAGCAGATATCACCTACACCCTGCCTGCTTCAACAGGGTCAAACGGCCAGTTCCTTCAGTTTACCACGGGTGGAAACCTGCAATGGGCAACACCATCGGGAGGCGGCGGCGGGATGACCTCTTGGACACTTGCTGGCACGTCCGGCACAGCACAGACTGTAAGCGACGGCCAAACAGCCACTATTGCAGCGGGGTCAGGCATTATAAGCACGGCCGGCGCAACTCGAACGGTAACAGTGCAAGCCGATACTACCCTGCTTGCAACGCTGAACGACTTGGAAATACCTCGTGATACCGCACTGAAAGCCACTACGCATACGGCCGCCATTAATAACATCTCACTAATTGACTGTAAAATAGCACCGAGGACGGTAAACCCGCCTGCATCGGCTGTAAATGGGGATTGGTTTGTTGTCAGCGATGCAAGAGCCTCGTCCGGGGCCAATAACATCACAGTAGCTTTTATTGCTGCGGGGCAAAAGATATACGGGGTAGTAGATAACTATATCCTCAACGCGAACGGCGCGTATGTTAAATTCATATATGTAAACGCAAACACGGGCTGGATAGCCACAAAAGGTTGATTTATGAAGTACAAATTATTGATATTTCTTTTAACGATTTGCGCTTCACTTAGCGCTCAGATATATCACGTTGACCCTTGTCCAAGCGGCGGCGGCGGGTATATTATAAGGAGTTACACCACCGTTGGTAGCGGCTCAACATGGACAAAGCCCGATAATTTAAGCGGGATAACAGTTTTTGCGCAAGGTGGCGGTGGGGGTGGCGGCGCTGGTCGCCGGGGGCTTAGCACAACTAATAGACGTGGCGGCGGCGGCGGTTCTGGCGGCGCATTTGTAAAGACATTTTTCCCAGCCGATTCACTTATAGCTTCATATAGAGTTCATGTAGGCGGTGGCGGACAAGGAGGCCAACTTAATACAGTCGACAACTCTAATGGACAAGATGGATTGTCTGGGACGAATTCGGGGCTTTTGAATGAGGCCGCATCGAGATTTATTGTCAATGCCTCTGGCGGCAATCCGGGACTTGGTGGTACAGAAGGCACAACTGTTACAGGCGGCGGGGCGCAAACCTTATTGGCTAATAGCAGTCCCGGTATACTCTCTTTTGCAGTTTTATTGGGCAGCTCCGGCGGTGGGTCTTCATCAACCGGCAGTGGGGCCGGCGGCACAGGTGGCCTTGGCGCTACAACTGGAGGCGGAGGCGCAGGCGGTGCAGGCGGAGGTGGAATGAGCAATATAGGTACCCGAAGATCGGGCGGAACAGGCGGCCCAGTTGTAAACAATACTCTTTCACAAGTTAACGGTGGGTCATTTGGCTCGACAAGCGGGGAGCAAAATGGCGGCAATGGCGCACTTGCCTACACAGCCTTTCTGACATGGAGAACGCCTACGGTTAGTGGCGTTGGGGTTGGCACTGGTGGCGGTGGAGGTGCCTCAGGGCTCAACGACGGGTCAGTATCGGGCGGCAATGGGGGCAATGGCGGCCCCGGCGCTGGTGGTGGAGGCGGGGGCGCTTCCTCAAATGGCGGGTCTGGCGGATCTGGCGGTAATGGAGGCAATGGATGGGTGATAATTGTAGAACACTATTAAATTATTTATATGAAATACATTTTTTTGTTCCTATTCCCGGTGGCTGCCTATTCGCAAGACAGCACATCTACCAGTTTTGATTTTCGCGATGGTGTTTTTTTTGTGATCGAAAAAACATATCTATCCGGCGGGCGAGTTATAACTGATGAACGACCAGCGGATGCTGATACGGCGGCGGCTGTTAATCAGATAATTTTTCCCGCTCTGAAATCTGCTATCCAATATGCTGAAATTGCAGCGACTGCGGCTCGTATTAATGTACCAAGAAAACAAGTGAATGAAGCATCATTGGCTCTTCAATCACTGACTGGGAGGGATTATTACGAGACGACAAACAATTTGCTTATCTCGGAATTTTTGCCGTCGGGCGAAGACGGCCAGCCTATTGAATCCGTCGCCTATACCATGCGCGTGAATGGTACGCCTATCCCCGTCACGCTTCGCCGCAATGCAACCGACCAACTGGTTATGAGGCAGGGCGCTACTAATTTCCGCGTTGAAATTGTGAGCCGTAATTGGATACGCATTCGGCGGTATCAAGGCACGGAAGTGCTTGCATCGGAAGGCTGGGTGGACTTGTTTCAAGAGCGCAACGGAGCGTTCATATCGGCTGACTTGAAATATCAGTTAAGGCAATGACACCAATCCGCAATCTTCTTTTTTGGTTCACATATTTGTTAATCTTTCCCGGCCTGCTTATTCTTTTTTGGCTGGGGGAAATCGAGTGCAAACAAAAGAAAAAGGAATAATGAAAAAAGGCACAATAACCGAGGGGCTGGCAATCGGAAAGATACTTCGCAGGCATGGGCTATACCTGATGTTTTTCGGCTATGTGGTCGGACAAAAAGACGCAGACCCAAAGGCGACTTGGGCTGAAATCGCCGAAAGTTTCAAGCGCCGTTTTTCAATCGGCGACGAAATCGAAAGCGAAAGTTTGATACGGGAGGCGCAAAAAATGACAGCCGATTATCTGAAATACGGGTTATAGAAAAAGCCCTTAATTTTGTGGTATGAAAACCGTAATAGTTCGATTTGCATCCGGGAAAACAACGGAGGTTGCGGAAGATGACCTGCAACGCCTTAGGAATATATTCCCGTCTTTGAAAGTGGTGAACCCGGTCAATGCCTTACCGGATTTCAAGCACTACACGATCACAGTGGACAATCCAGCCAATGTTGTGCCGGATTTCAAGCATTACGAAGAAGAAGGGCTTATTGTCCTGACAGAACCGGAACAGCCAGTGCAGGCAAAGAAAAAAGTAACCAAACCGCGCAAGCGGAAAAAATAGAGTATGAAAGATGTATTTGTGGGTTTTCTGTCCAAAACCTTAAACGTGGACAATGAGCAGTTAGCCGATCTGCTATTCCAAAAATCGGATGAAGGAACACCAACCGAGCAACTTACCGAGGGCGCACTCCAAACCCTGCTTCAACTGGACGCAGAACGAGTGCAGCGACTTCGCCCAAACACGAAAGAATACTTCGACAATGGGTACAAGAAGGCACAGTCCGAGGTAAGCAGCCAATGGGAGAAGAAACTGCGCGATAAGTTCGGGGTTGACCCGGACGGACAACTACAAGGCGAAGCGCTTGCAGATGCAATCAAAGCGGCAATGTCCGAGGCGGCAGGAAAGCCGGAAAAGGTAAAAGCCCACCCGGAATACCTCACACTCGAAGCCGAAATGAGAAAGCAGGCAGAAGCGCTCAAAAGCGAATACGAAACCAAACTGCAAGAGCAGCAGCAGGCGTATATTCGCGAGCAAACATGGGGGCAGGCGTCCGGCGCAATCAGACAGGCAATCAAAGGGTTTAACCCAGTCCTGCCAAACGACCCGGCCAAAGCCGACCGTATTGTTGACCTGTTTCTGAACACCCACTTTCGGGAGTACGACTACCAGCCGGACGGTAACGGAGGCTTTGTCGTGATGAAAGGCGGGCAGCGGGTTGAAAATGCGCACGGCCACGTCAAGCCCCTTGAGGAACTTGTAAAAGAAACCGCGCAATCGTATTTCGAGTTTCACGCACAAAAGCCAGCAGGTAACGCTGGCAATACTGGAGGACAAGCGACCGTAACGACCCGGTTCAAAGATGAAGCCGACTACCTGCAACAACGGGCGGCGGCAATCCGAGACCCGCAGCGACTGAAAGAATTATCCTCCGCATGGAGCGCACAAAGCAAGGAATAGGCGGGGGTCTGTTCACAATCAAAACAACCATCATACAATGGCTAATTTCACGGTATCAATACCAAACGTGCTGGCAGCGCTGGATCAGGCAATGCCGGGCAATATCCAAACAGGCGACTACACCGGCGAAGCCACCGCACTGGCAGGCCACCTGCAACGCCAAACCGCAACCATCCAGAACATTCAAGGCGAAGGTCTGAACAAAAAGAACCTGACCGTTGAACTGTATTGGGAAAAAATGTGCGACATTACAGTGTTGGACGAATGCACGGACGAGTGCACCGTTTCCGCAAACGAAAGCACGGACGATTCCACGACGGTCGCCCTCGATCAATGCGCCGAAGCCTCTTTCAAGGTCTCTTGGAAGCGCTTTCGCTCCGCGCCGCACGAACTGACCATGAGCGTCGCCAAAAATCTGTCCGCTCGACTCAACTATCTGGACGAGTTCCTTTCCGGCCAGTTCATCACCTTTCTGGGCCTCAATCAAGGCGACCATGAATACCAGTTGCCTGTTGGCTCAGCAACTGGCACGAACTGGGGAATCCCCGCAGCAAGTTGGACGGATTCGCTTGTGCCTCAACTTCGCCTTGCGGCCCGCTTCGCCCGCTTCCCGTCGTTCTATGTGTTGGACGGACTCAACCTTTACCCAATCATTGAAAAGGCTCGCTTTTACGGGGCCAACGACGACGGTCGCGGCGAAAACGCCTTGTGGAGCAGCCTCAACTACATTTTCGACCCGGTGAAAATGGTCGAGCTGGCAGCAAACAAAACGTATGTGGTAAACCCCGGCTCGGTGGCTTTCCTTTCCGGAAACTACTGGGACGCTATCCCGCGTGAATTTGCAGGCAACCACCGTATGTTCACCGTCCCTTCTCCGAACCTTCCGGGCGTATTTTACGACGTCCACGAAGTTGAAACCTGCTCTGGCGACGACTTTGTGACGTCGTGGAAAATCCGCGCCAACTGGAAACTGCTACTCAATCCCGAAGGCTGCACAGAAGACCGCACTGGCATTCTTTCGTTCCTGAAGACCGCGTAATCAAAGCACGCATTTTCCATATAGCCGCCGGGCCTAAAAATCCGGCGGCATTTTTAAAAGCAAGAACAATATGCAGGACTGTTTCAAAGACATTGTTGGCCTTTCAAAAAGGGATTGCGATTGCGCTTTTCAGGGCCGACCTGACGCAGGGAAAGAACATTGGGTGACGCAGGCTTTTGTTGCCGCGTCCGGTGACAATGTCTTAACCCCGGAAATACCACTATTGGAAACAGTTACCGCTGAAAACTTACAGGTGTTTAAAAACGGCGTTATTAAGATTCCGGGCGCTGATTACGAGGTAATAGACGGGAATATTGAAATCGCGGCAAATGCAGGCGACTATATTCAGATATGGAACCTTGCATTGATACCAGTCACCGAGGCGTACAAATACTCAACATCCGGCCTGCATATTACCGATTTGATGCCGGAAGAAGAGTTGACAGGGCTTTCCGGCTGCGATGCTACGATGTGGACTATGTTAGATGAAGCAAGGGACGCAGCCGTGCGCGAATTTCGCGCCGCCCTAAACATGAACTTGAAAAGAACGCGCAACCTAAAACATCACACCTTTGTGGGTAATATCGGTAAGTCGCACGCTGAAGGCGGGGCGCTACCATCCGGGAAACAATACGCAGGGGTGCATATCAGAACAAATGAAATCGGTGCTGGGTACATTAAGGTCAACCGGATAATGACAATGTTTTCGGGGTCTGGCAATGTTACTGTTACTGTTTACGACCAGCACGGGCAAGTTGTTTCTCCCGCTTTTGTTCTGAAAACATTAGCCGGGAAACAAAGGGTAAATGACGTAAACATTGTGTTGCCGATATTGTCGCCGTTCGCTGATCAGCAACATTACTTTATTGTTTGGGAGTATAACGAGGACAATGTTCCGCTCAGAAACAAAACAGTTTGTTCCTCTTGTTCCGGCTTTTCTCCATCGCGAGACACGGCCAACCCGCACTTCACCAACAAGCGGGACAAGAACGCTTGGGCAAATTATTTGGTGATCGGTGGCTGGACGGGCGATAGTGTTGCCAACTTTTACGACGCGCCGACCACGGTGACAGAATACATGAATGGTTTGTCTTTGGAGGTGGAAATCGGTTGCGACCTAAATCAAGGCGTTTGCAAGGCGATTTCAAATCCCCAATACGGTAATTGGGGAATGTCGGTAGCGGTGGCAATCCAACGAAAGGCAGCCATTATTTTGGCTCAAAAGAGGCTGGCGTCGTCAAAGGCAAACAGGCTGACCACAATCAATCAAGACGCGCTGAAAGAGCAGGTCAATATCTGGGCGGCCGAATACGCTGAAATCTTGGGAGAGGTATCAAAGCAGGCTCCGCAAGACGTAAACGACTGCTTGGAATGTCCGGGCCGGATAAAAATGCAGGGGATATTGTCATGAGTATTCAAGAATTAAAAGATAAACTTGCAAGGGCGCAAAGAGCGCTTTCGGTTGGCCTTGAGCAGGAGACACTCAGGGCGGGCGCTGACCTTGTGGCTGTTATCGAGAACAGGGTCGTGACAACCGGACAAAATGCAAACGGCGGCGCGTTCTCGCCATATTCGCAAATTAAAGTGCCTGCTTTTTGGTTTTACGGTCGCAGCCGAAACAATGCAGGCGAACAAGCGGTAAAGCGGGCTGCCAAAAAAAAGGAGGGGGTATCTTATTACGATTTCCGGCGCGCCAATGGACTGAACACCGGAAAGAAAAACTTTGAGTTTACAGGCGAAATGTGGCAGGGGTTTGGGGTAAAGGCAGCAAGGCAGGCGGGGCCGGGGCGCTGGGAGGTAGTTTTCGGCGGCAAAACACAAAGGACTATTGACCTCATAAAATGGCACTCCCAAAGAGAGGGCATTGATATAACCCTTGCAAGTGAGCAGGAAATTCAACAAGTGGGCCGCGCAGTACAGCAACGCCTCATAAATTCGGTACTCAATGCTTGAACTAATTGGAGAGAACGTAAGAAGGGCGCTTGAAAAGGTGGATTATATCCGGCTTGCAGGAGGCTATGCTGAACCAATCGCCAAAGACGACAATGGAACACTGAGAACATTCCCGGCGTGTCGTGTTTGGCCGGGGCTTGTTCACGGCGAGGACTATGTCAACCTTTCGCCGCACGAAGATGCAGGTTGTATTGCTTTTGTGGATGCTGGACAAGACGTAGAAGTGTTAAAGGCGACCGAGCGGGCTAAAGAAATATCCACCTACTTTCGGGTGGTTGTTTGGTATGACCAGCGCCGGATTTTAGCCGACAACCAAACGGCATTGCAGATAGCGGTCGCAAACGACCTTATTGTAAGGCTCAGAAGCGCGGACTTTACCGGCGGCGGCATTGTTGCCGGGCGCGCTGAAATATATGGAACGTCGAACAATGTAGATGCGATATGGGGTCGTTACGGTATGGGGGTTGACGACCGTGGTTTATTCATGGCCCCTTACAACACCTTTTCCATGCTGTTCAAGTTTACCGGGCGCTGGCTGCCAGACTGCTATTGCCCTAACATTATACCGACGGATTCTAAATGCTGACACTCGAACAAGTCTTTTTGGCGGCTCAAGTGGCTGCCTGCGCTTACGCTTTCCACCGGATTACACAGCCCTGTCAGATACTTTCGGCTTGGGGCAGGCTGCTAAACCGGATCGAAGAAAGAGCGCCGTGGCTGGCTAAACCTTTAGGCGGGTGCGAAACCTGCACCGCCGGGCAGGCTGCATTGTGGGTGTCGGTATTTGCATACGGTATCGGCTGGCATAACATCACATTCACGCTCATAACAATATCACTAACAATATGTCTAACGAGGTACGTAGATTAAACGGATCGGAAAAGCTATTCGAGGCGGCGGGTAAAAATTACATTGTCCACGAAACGCTTACCGTTGACGGCTTTCAAAGGCTTGAGGAATTGCGCGTCGAAATGGAGGCAGGGAATAGCGTAAGCGATATGCTGAAACTGCTCAACAAAGCCTACGACCTGACCAACAAAGGCAGGCTGGCAGACGCATCGGTGGCGCTCTATAATGCAATCAATGTGCAGGAGCGGATTGTGCAGGGGCGACCGGCCGCGTGGCTGTTGGCGCTTTCGCTTTTTGTGCGACCAGAGGGCGCCGACCTGTCCAGATGGACAGAGCAGGACGCAGCACAATGGATTGAGGACTGGAACGCGGAAGGATTAGCGATTGCAGACCTTTTCAACTTAGCCTTCACTTGCAACAGCAGATTGGGCACAGACTTCTCGTTCAATTTCCCGGGTACTTCCGACGCGCCGGCGAAAGAGAGCGGAGGAGAATGGTAAGTGAAGGCGAAAAGAAAGAGGCGACGGTAATTGAGGAATACAGCCGCGTGAAGCAGTTTTGGGCGCGCATTGTAGTGGACATAATGGGGCGAACAGGATCGGGGTATAATGAAACGCTTGCAATGGACATTCAAGAATTTTTCTATATCTTGCACGTCACACAGCCAAAAGAACAGGAACCGCTTAAAACCGCAAAATAATGGCAGACCAAAAATTCACCATTGACGTATCGCAGGCCATTGCCCAACTGCAAGGGGTGGATCGGGCTTTGAGTGGGCTGGGTGATAAGATTGAGGAAACAGCCAATAAGGCTCAAGATGTATTCGCGGATTCTCAAGGCGCTATTCGCGAAGCCAAAGCAATAGACAACCTAAAGAATAACTACAGAGAACTTACCGACGCGGTAAAAACCCTGAAGCAGGCGCAAAAAAATGCACAAGACCCACGGGCTATAAAGGCTTTTGCCGATGAAATTAAAAAAGGGGAGGCGACCCTTCGCAGGTATGAGGATGCGGCAAAAAGCGCAGGCGTAAGCCTTAAAAACATATCGAACACCGGGAATACAACAAAAGAAGTATTTGAGGGCCTTGTCGGAACCGTGACAAAGGCCACTATTATCCTTGCTGTTATCAATGAGACGGCGGCGGCATTAAAGTCCGTCTTTGATTTTTCGGAGACCATAAAACGCTCGGAGTTACAGTTTGCGAATTTCACCGGATCGGCCGAGGCTGCCTCAAAGCAGGTGGGCGAATTGGTTGATTTTGCGAACAGAAAATTTCTGAACACCGAAGAAGTTTTGAGCGCGGGCAAAGCGCTGTTGGCTTTTGGTATTTCGGCGGAAGACTTGGAGGTGTCGCTTTCGGATATTGCAGATATTTCCGCCGGGACTGGTAAGAACTTTGAGGAACTGGCTGTGATTTACGGCAAAGCGAGAACCGCTGGCGTGCTCTATGCGGAGGATATTAACCAGTTGGTTGACGCTGGCATTCCGATTATTAAAGAGTTCGCAAAGCAGTTAGGCGTCTCGGAAGCGGAGGTGAAAAAACTTGCATCCGAGGGCCGGATTAGTTTTGAGGAATTACAATTAGCCTTTGCCAACCTTACAGCGCAAGGGGAAAAGTTTGCAGGACAGGCAGAGGCGCAAGCGAATACTTTTAGCGGGGTTTGGAGAAAGGTAGGCTCACAATTACTTGAGGCGTTTAAGCCGGTGGGTGATTTGTTGGGGCAAATCGGCACTGATATTGGGAAAGCTGTCAATGTTTATATCTCAAACATTCAGCGCGTTTCCGGTGATGCAAATTCCGGCTTCATTGACCGCGTTAAAAGTTTTTTCCCCAGCCTTACAGATTTAGCTCTGGAACAAAACAGGATTGCCATTGAAGCGGCGAAGTCCCAAACAAAAGAGCAATCGGAAGAGGCAGAAAGGAGGATTGAACTTGAAAGGCAGGCAGAAGAGAAAAGGCTGGCGCTTGCGAAGGAGGCGGCTGGCAAGAAAGCAGCACAACGCGCCGCGGAGCGCAAAAAAGAACTTGAGGAAGAGCGGAAGTTTCAAGAAGAAAAAACGAAGTTTGAGACGTCGCTTTTGCCGGAAGGCGAAGACCGTGAATTGGCGCTTGCTAAACAGCGATATGAAGCCAACTTGGAGGCTGCTAAAAAATATGGGGTTGACCGGGCGCTTGTCGAAGAGCAGTACCAGCAGGAGATTTTGGAGATTATCGAAAAGTACGCTGGACTGGACGCGCAAAAGGTGGCTGACGACAACAAGCGGCGGCTTGACGAAGAGCGGAAAGGGCTTGAGGTTTCAAAGCAGATTGCGGAGATTCAGATTCAAATCGAGGAGCAGAAGTACAAGGCGGCCATTGATTCTTTGAAGGGCCAGGGAGTTGACGAAGAAAGGATCAGGCAGGCGCAAGCGGCGGCCGATGTTCGGATACAAAGGCTGCGGCTGGAAGCGCAAATAAACTTTGAACAGCAAAGGCTTGAGGTGCTTCAGGCGTCAGGTGACCAGCAGGCCGCCGCCGTGGCAAAGAATATTGAACTATTGCAGGCTCAATTATCCAATTTACCATCCACTTTCACGCCGCCGGATATTGAACCGGGGCAGGGTGGCGAAGGGAGGAATATATTTGACATTCTTGGCATTAACCTTGACGATCAAGAGCAGGGTGTGCTTCTTGAGGCGCTTGGGAAGGCCACGGCTGCTGTCGTTGGCTCTATACAAGAGATTTCAGCGGCGCGAGTGCAGGCGGCACAAGAGGCGGTATCAGCAGCCGAATCGCAGGTGCAGGCGGCTGAGGACGCGCTAAAGAAAGAGGAGGATTTGGCCGCACAAGGCTTTGCCAACAACGCAAGCCTTCGCCGCCGTGAATTAGAGGAGGCTAAATTGCAGCGTGACAAAGCAATTGAGGAGCAAAGGAAGGCGCAAAGGCAGCAGATACTGCTTGACGCTGCATTGCAGGCTTCATCACTTGCGTCCACGGTAGCAAACCTTTTTAAATCGCTTTCAGTATTGCCGTTCGGCTCTGGTGTGCCAATCGCCATTGCATTATCCGCTACCATGTTCGCAGCGTTCGCCAAAGCAAAAGCAGACGCGCTTCGCGCCACAAGGGCGCGCTACGGTCTTGACGCGATTGTCGGCAAAGACGGTCTTGTAAAGGGCAAAGCGCACAGTATGGGTGGCAACAAACTGGAAATAGAGCGCGGGGAGTTCTTTTCGGTTGGGTCGGACGGTAAGCGTGATCGGCTTTCGGTCGTTCGCAAAGAAAGGACAGCGGAGTATTGGGACTTACTCGATGCGGCAAACAGGAACGACAAAACCGCGCTGGCAAAAAGCGCCTTTCAGTTGGCGGGTCTTGATTATCCGGGCATTATAACACCGGAAATCAAAATGAAGAAAATTGATGCAAGGCACAAGGCTGATAAAGCCGGAACGCCCGCGGTAAATATCACCCAGGTGCAAGGCGGTGACAAAAAGCAGGCCGAATTATTGCGTTCGATATTGTCCGAAATGCGGCAACAAAATGCCTCGGAGAAATGGACGCCCGACGGAAAGACACGAACAAAAGGTAACACCAAAACGCGCTATATCTAATGGCTAAGTACAAGGTATTGATAGGCAGCGACGATTTGGGCCTGCCATTGTCTGAAATTCAAATCGGCTGGAACTCGGTAATCACTTGGGTAAAGGATACGGACAGCGAAAACTATCGCGATGAAATCCAGTCCGAGATGATTATGAATTGCGCCCGGTTGCCGGAAGAGTGGGCGGCGGACAAAGTGGCTGCCTTTCAGTTGCTGGACAGCGCAAGCGAGGAGTGTGCGGAGTTTCAGATAACGGTGCAGGTTGAGTGCGACGGCCGAACGAATGATGTTTGGAACGGCACCTTTAACTCAAAGAACTGGGTAATTGACCTTGACAAAAAGACTGTCAAGTTTAAGCCGGTCAAGACATACGAAGCTGACTGCGTTCGCTCTGCATGGACAAACGTGGTCAATTTTTACGACCTTGACGAAGTTGTGGTAAAGCCTTACTTCATGGGCTATGAGATGACCGAGGAGCAGGTGTTAGATTGCGACGACCCACCGGGGCTGGACTTTTACTGCCTTGAAAGCGAGCAGGGGTTAACGCCGGGCATTATCGAGTGCGAGGACGTGCCACTTGGGGACTTTTTCCGATTTTACCACCGCTTTATTGCCGACGGCACCTGCCTGCTTGGCGTCCCGGTTCCGCCGGATGACTTCAACCCGTGGGAGATTGTGGAGGATAATTGCCCGCTTGATGGTTCTATTTGGTGGGTGTGCCCGCCGGATAACGCCAACGCAATCGTGCATCGGTACCGCAATGGCAGGCTATTCAACGAGGCTATGGAGGATATGGTGGGGAAACTGAATTGCGAATTGTTGCTGGTATCAGACTTCTTCAATATTAATCCAGACTTCACGGCACCTTCAAATCCTGCATATTTGGCCGCCCAACTAGACCTGCACCACCTTGTTATCTTTCAGAAGTCCGACATAAAACGCCACAGCGCTACTGACCCGTCGGTGCGTCCGGCATGGGATACCAATTTCAGAGACTTTTTGAACGACTTGAAATTGATGTTTAACGTCCGGTGGCGAACAGAAAACGGCGTGCTGCGAATAGAGCACGTTAGCTACTTTGAAAGCCTTGCTGGCGCTGATTATACCGACGCGAAATATGAGCGCATACTCGACGAAAACACCATCGACATAAAGGAAATCACAAAGTTCAAGTGGCGTGACGTTCGGGCAACAGACTACTTCAAAGGCCACCCGATTGAGATATATTGTGGCGAAGGCGAGGAAACAAAGCAGGTGGCGCTATTCTATACCGACGTTAGTTTTGCGCTAACCACCGACGGACTGGAGGCGGTTGGTGATGACGGTTTCTTTCTAATGTCCACATACATAGACGAAGAAGAAGAATACCGGATAAAAGAAAACAACCGCCCGCTATCTTGGACTGAGTTGCATTTCAACTACCACCGACATGATATGCCGGGCGCTGGCAAAATCAATCTTAACGAGGTTGACCCGCTGTCTTTCCGAAAGACCCGCAAGGCTCCCAGATTCTCGGTTGAGCATTGTTGCGATGACGAATTTGACCCGGTTAACTTCATCACCACTTCGATGGGCGAAGGCGACGTGGTGACAGCTGACTGGAATATAGCACGCGATTATCTTTCACCTGAACTAATATATTGATGAAGCAGTACCACGACCTGCTAAACGAAATCCTATACTTTGGAAACGCAAAAGGCGACCGGACTGGCACCGGCGTGACAAGCATATTTGGCTACCAGATGAAGTTCAACCTTCAAGACGGGTTTCCGCTTGTTACCACAAAGAAAGTCCACCTAAAGTCAATTATACACGAATTGCTATGGTTCCTGCGTGGCGAAACAAACATTCGATACCTAAATGAAAATGGCGTGACGATATGGGACGAATGGGCGGGCGAAGATGGAGAATTGGGGCCTATATACGGCAAGCAGTGGCGGTCTTGGGAGTGTCCGAACGGCGAGACGGTGGACCAGATTACGCAGGTTATTCGCACAATCCGCACAAACCCGGACAGCCGTCGAATGATTGTATCTGCTTGGAATGTGGCCGACGTCCAAAAAATGGCATTGCCGCCTTGTCATTGTTTTTTCCAGTTCTATGTCGATCACGGCCGACTGTCCTGCCAGCTGTACCAGCGAAGCGCTGACGCATTTTTGGGCGTGCCGTTCAACATCGCTTCTTACGCAATTCTTACCATGATTATAGCGCAAGTCACCGGACTAAAGCCGGGGAGTTTTGTCCATACCTTTGGGGATGTTCATATTTACGACAATCACCGAGATCAAGTCCGGTTGCAGTTGACGCGCAAACCCCGCCCGCTTCCTGACATGATACTCAACCCGGAAATATCCGATATTTTTGCGTTCAAATACGAGGACTTCACGCTCGAGGATTACGACCCGCACCCTGCAATCAAAGCCCAGGTCGCGGTATAAAACATAGCCCATGCCAACCCTAAAACAAAACGCACTTGTTGCACTTCCGTTTTTCCCGGAGGAATCATACCAAACTTTCAGGCACCCCGCCGCTGATGACGTCTGGGAGAGCCTTGCAATACTTTCACCGCGTGACAAACTGGTGCCGATAATTATCCAGCGCACACCGGCCGCCACGCCCAGCAAGATTTATCTTTGTGCTGCGGAGGCAAAAGTTGCCCTTGATATTACCCTGCTTGTTGGTGGTGGTTCGACTGCCACTATTGACGGAAAAGGCTGGTTTTATAACTCAGGCGCAACACTGGGTGCCTCCGAGTGCCCAAAAGTTGCCGGGACTGGCAGCAACCCGATTACATGGGGCGCGCCTTCCGGTGATCAGACTATTGACGAATTTATTGCGACCTATCCCTATGTGTATTTGGACATTCAGATAGGCGCCTCTCGTTTCTTTTCCGAGCTGCTCTACATGGCTGACGTCCCCGAATTTCCAGAACTTACCGACGGCTGCGGGAACTTCGCATACGTCCGACTGGAGGCGATTACAGCCTGCAATATCGGCACCTACTTCCCGGCGGAACTGGATGTGAACAACACGGTCTATATCAAGAACGGCGGCGTGTACGCACCCCAATATCGCGTTGACCGTGTTGTTGCGGAGGATGGGAACGGCGAAGAAAGCCCGCTTTGGGTAAAGTTCAAGAAGATTTACAACGTCACCCTATACTGCCCCGAATCGGTAGCGGATTGGGCGGCGTCGCTTGTCTTGTACCGTAACGACGGAGACGCCACACTCAAAGTCCATGATGAACACGGTCACTTGTATGAGGCCATTGTGGAAAACGTTACAGTCCAATGGCCTGACACGCTTAACAGTATTGTTGCCGAGGTGAATCTTGAATTTTCAATCGAAGCCGTCACCCAGACAGGCTGCTGTTAATTGCGGCAAAATGACACTGAAACGCCGGGCCAACCGCCGCAACTTTGTCCAATATTCATAAAAGCCTCCGAAACTATGGCAGTTTGTTCAACCGTATTACCATCAGCCAACGCTGACCTTTGCAGCCCGAATACCAACTACGGGCAAATCAGCACCCTTTTGTTCACCCGTCTCGGTGACGGTCTTACCGACTGGACTGATGACGCCGAATGGGCGGGCCGAATTGACAACGACGCAGCACTGGCCGCACCGCCCGCTCTTGCTGCTATCCGTCAACTGTTTGGCATTGGAGCGCTCGACGCGCCCGACCGGCCGGAAATCGAAATCAGCAAGCGCCGCCGCGTGTTTGGCGATCCCGAATTTACCATGAGCTTTGAGGTAGATGACACTGGGGACATTAACTGGAACAACTTCATGAAAGGTCTTCCGGCCGGTGGTCAAGTGTACTCTGTTTGGTTCGGCACCGAGCAGCGCCTCTTTGGCGGTGACGAAGGACTGACCGCTACACTGGTAGCAAACCCTTCAATCCCCCAAAGCAAAGACGAACTGATGAAAATCATTATCACGGTAACGTGGACTGGCACTATCCCCGAGGTTGTTGACAATCCGCTCGTGTAACAATGAAACCCCGTCGCACTTTTGTGCCTCACCCCTCGACCCGTTTGGATCGGGGGGTTATTTTTTTCAAAAACAAGACAAATGTTCCACGAAGCCATAACAAACGCAGCGGTGCAAGGCATCGCGAAGATTGTGAAAAATGGTCTCGCTTTCACCATAATGTTGGGGGTGATTGCGGGGCTACTGTACGCACTGACCACGGTTCACGCCGCAAAAGAAAGGGAGCTGAGAGAACTCAAAGCAGAAATGAAGGAGGCGCGAGAAATGTACGAAAGGGAGATACATAACCTTCGCCGTGGTATTGACGAATGTAATCAGGCACGCGCCGAAGACGGGGCGCGTATTGCCCGGCTTGAAACGATTGTTGAAAGGCTGCAAGGCCACTAAATATTTTTACCGATGTTGAAAAAAATCATTCTTTTCTTGTTTTTCGCCGTGCTAACGGCTTCGATTTTTGCCCAAACCGGATCCCCGATGGAAGACCCTGCAAGCGCCGTAAGCCTCGGAAGTATCGAAGCGCTTACCGCTGCATTGACCCTCATTATCACCTACTTTTCCGGCCTTATCCCCGGCTTGAAAAACGTGAAGTCCGGCGTTGTGCGCGCCATCGCGGTGGGTGTGGTTGTTGTGCTGGCTACTGTTCAGTTTAAGTTCGGGTGGCTGTCTAAAGAATCAGTTGACGCGCTTTTCGCCGTGCTTGTGCCTACATTTGCTTATTCCGGCTTTGTTTGGGAGATTCTCAAATCATTGTTATCTTTGCTAAAAATTGACCTGAAGGCAACAATGCCGACGGGCGGAAACTAAAAATTATTGCCATGCAAAAAGAAGGTAAAGAGTTCGACAGGGGAGACCTTATCCGACATATTGCGGAAAAAACAGGCCTCCAAATCGCAGAAGTCCAAAAGGTTGTTGAATGGGTGCCAATTACGATTGCAGATGCAATCAACTTTTTCGGCCGCGCTGAAATAAAAGACTTTGGCACATTCACCACAGCAACCGTAGCAGCCGACAAGGGTTTCCTGCCAGACGGCGAACCGTGGGCCGCCCCCGAAAGACTAAAGATCAAATTTCGCGCAGCCTCTGCAATCAAAGAGCAGGTGGCGAACGCCTCCCAAAAGATCGTTATTTGAGTTAATATTCTGCTGTTTAGGACAACGCCCCAACGCCGTAAGGTATTGGGGTTTTTAACTTTTACGCAATGAAACTACAATATTTTTCACCCAGCGAGTTTACGATGGACGGTCAAGTTGTGTTTGCAAAAATGGACGCAAACTTCCTGTTCAAACTCGATACATTGCGGGCTATGTGCGGATTCCCCTTCCAAATCACCTCCAGTTGGCGAAGCCCGGAAAAGAATAAAGCGGTCGGGGGCGCCGTAAATTCGATGCATCTGCAAGGCCGTGCGGTGGATATTTTCTGCGACTCAAACGTCCGGCGCTTCACTATTATAAGGGCTGCGACCCAAATGGGGCTTACCGTCGGGATAATGCCCAACGCGATACATATTGACGACCGCACAACCCCCATAGTATTCCATTATTACAGCCGATTCCGGCCTATACGGTCAAATGAGGAATAAAAAAGCCGGGCGTATTGCTACGTCCGGCTGTCTGCTAAATTCTCATGAAAAGTCCTTGCGCCCCGCCGGGGAGTCCAACCCCATAAAAAAACCGCCTGCAGAACCAATATGGAACGCCGCTTCCGCCGTCCGGCTGCCTGCGGGGCAATGCCCTACAAAGATAGGTTTTTGATCGTAAAATAATCCGGGCCGCCGTCTTCGCTTACCCTGCTCCGTACAACAACTTCGTGGCCATTGCCCAATTTGTCGCACTCCATTGCAAGATCAACGGCGGCGCGCACAAAATCCGGGGAAAGGTGCTGCTGATCTTCATAAAGAATGTAGGATTTTCGACCCACCCGACGGCCGGCCGCTTTAAACGGCCGGCCACGCTTTTTGTCACTAATCTTGCTCATGCTGTGATATTTTTTCGTTTACGATGCGCTTAATCACGTGTGTTATAACGTCAATTTCATTTTCAAATACTTTTCTGTCCTCGCACCAATCAGTAACGCCCGTTGTGCTGTCGTAGCAGTGGTAAGAAAATCGGTATTCGGTAAAGCCGTCTTTGCCTTCATCGGAAGTCAAAACGAACTCTGATTCCCATTTTTGGATAGCAGTGTCGAACGACATTATCTCCAAATCTGTAAAAGATTGATCGGACGGGCAAACTTCATATTTATTTTCGCCAAAGACGCGGTTAAACTTTTCATTGTACTTGGCGATGTCTTTTTTGCGGCGCTCTTTGGTGAGTTTGGACAGCAGATCGTAATCCAACCACTCCATAAAGTCATGTGGGCTTGTGGCTTTTGCAAGTTTGAGGCAGTTTTTAATAAATTCCGCGACCCTAAGTGCCTCCTCGCGACTTTCAAACCATGTAGTTCCATCCGCGTTGGGGTCGTTTTTGTGCCATATCCAAATCCCCCCCATCGTCATGAAGTCACACGGCGTGCTGTGACCAGGGGTGCTGGGTGTTGCGTCAATTACCGGATTGATTGTTTCAAGTTTCATAGTATAGACATTTTTGTGTGAATGATGGCTCAAAGATACGCGACCGCAAATAATACCTGCAAACAATTAGCAGTATTTTTTTGCAAATAAATAATGAGCGTTCGATTTATGCAACAAACGTAAAAACCCCGGCTACTTTTCAGCGGCCGGGGGATGCAGAAACAACACATGAAAAAACTTTACTTCTTCTCTATCTTATTGCCAGTCAATCAAAAACGCCACAATGGTGGCGACAAAGCAGACGGTAAAAGCCACCGTCATAAAGTTCTCGAAAAAACGTACATCTTTTTGCATAATGATATGAATTAGTAGTGATTGAAATCTCCTCTTTGCTTCAAGGCTTGATAAGCGGATTTGCCGGTTTGTAGCACAATTTTATCCGCACCGTTCCAAAGTGCTACTTCCATGCGGCGGGATTTACGGTGATTTTCCGTTTGGGATTGAGTGCGCATCCACGCCTTCGCTACCTTGTTGCCCGTGCTGCCGGCTTTTATGTGCTTCCACAAGCCGGAACGCTTTACGTTGCCATAGCCCCAATTATAAGCCAGCGAGATTACGGCCAAACGTTGACGGCGGTTGGTATTCGGAAGGTCGCGTTTGACCTGTTGCTCTAACAGGTGCATAACCTCATACATAATAGCACGCGCTTGTATTTCAGTTATTTTATAGCGCTGTTTTTTGATCTTTGACTTCCAATAAGCCGATAAATAGACAATGTGGCAACCGTAC
>JBEIDF010000044.1:0-22077 GCA_040383605.1 Lewinellaceae bacterium | reverse complement strand
AGGTTACGCCAAAACTCATACCGGCCTGGAAGGTAAAATCGCCTGTACTATTCTGCGCGATTACAGTAGCCAGTACAGGGCCGGCTCCGGTGTGCAGGAAAAATCCAGCAACGTCGTCGCTGTCCAGACTAGCGTTGTTGTTGAAACCGGCACTGACGGTGTCGCCGAGGCAGGCCGTTGCCAGGGTGACGGCCACTGTACCGGAGTATGTAGTGCAATTGCAGTCGAACGATCCCGTCAGGGTGTTTCCGGCACAGCCGTTTCCATCCGCAACCGTAAAGCTGTAGGACTGACCGCTTGGAATGGGGGCGGACACAAACGGGTTGGCGCCAAGGGGCGCGCCGTTGACGACGAAGGGCGCGGTTCCGCCCGCAACGGTGATTTCCACCGTATAGCTCGTATTGGCGCCATCGCAAACCGGAGTGTTATTGGAGAGGGTAGGCGTGTCGAAAAACTCGAGGCGTACGGTATCGGTTGCGCTGCAGATTTTATTCGTCTCCGTCCAGGCAAAAGCGTAGGTTCCGGCTAGTGAAACCGAGACAGCGCTATTGGCACTCGACGGGGCGGTAATCAAGGCAGTTCCTGGTCCGCCCGATTGACTCCAGAACCCGGTGCTTCCGGGTACGCTGGGGAGGGCGCTTAGCGTGCCGACTGTTCCGCAAAAACTGGTGTCTGCGCCGGCATTGCCCACGGGGATTTCCGGCACTTCTACCGGCAGGCAGGCTTGCGGGCCGGTTCCGCAACCGCTGACTGCAGCGATGCAGATGGTACCGCCCGGCGCGGCTTGCCAGTTGACCGATAGATTTAAGGTATTCTGTCCGGACAAAATCACGGCGCCTGTAGGAATCGTCCAGATATAATCGGTGGCGCCGCCGACCGCCGTAGCGATATACGCTCCAATCGAACCGGGGCAGCGCAGGGTATCTCCGGAAATTGCCGGTATTGGCGGCGGCGGTGCGAGTTGCACGGTTTTACAGCCTGCCGGCGAAGTTCCGCAAGCGCCTTCCAATTGGAGGCAGACGAAGCCGGTATCGGCATTGGTATCCCACTGTACTATAATGGTGTCTGCTGCATTTCCGCCGATAATAATGCCATGTTGGATTTGCCAGTCGTAACTTAGCGCAGCACCCGGCGCGGCGGTGGTAAAGATGGCCGTACTGCCCTGGCATGCGGTATCCGGCCCGTTGATGACTGGCGTCTGGGGCGTACCTTCAATCCGGATTTCCCGGCATTGTTGCGGGCCGTTTCCGCAGATATTTTGCGCGCGATAACACAACTGGCTAACGCCCGCCTGATTCCAAACAATCACAGCACTGTCGTTCCCCTGGCCGCTGAGCAGCGTACCCAGGCTGTCCACAATCCACAAGTAACCGGTTACCGTACTATCGCCGGGCGTTTGCACCACGTACAGCGCGGTATCCTGCGGGCATACGATCGCGGCGCCGGAAAGGGTCGCCGGGCCGGGCACACCAATAGCATACGCGGGTAGGCAGAAGGTCGGACTTGTGCCGCAGGTATTCACGGCCTGCACGCAGATCAGGCTGGAATCCCGGATGGGCCACCGTACGCGCAGGGAATCCGTACCCTGGCCCGACACGATGATTACGCTGTCGGAAACAGTCCACAGATAAGAATCAGCGCCGGGCGTAGGCGATACGGTGTAAAGCGTGAGGCTGTCTTCGCAGGCGGGCAGCGGCCCGCTGATTACGGTAGGTGTTTGCGGCGCATTTTGATTGCCGTTGATCGTCACGCCGGTCGAATCGCAGCAGAACACCCCGGCGGCGGAGCGGCACACGAGCAATTGGTAATTACCAGGCGCGTCCACCAGGACGTTGAGCCCGCCGGCAGGCCCGACAATATTTCCACCGTTGGAGGCCGTCCAAAGATACGTTGTACCGATGCCGGCCGTGGAGCCGGCGCCGGAAAGTTGGATTGTTCCGCCGGTGCAAGGGAAAGGCGGCGGCGGCGCAATCACGGCGTTGATGGGCAGGTAACTGAAATTGAGGGTCACCGTGCTGTCGCAACCTTGGAAATTAGTGAAAGTAGCCTGATACTGCCCGGGATCGCAGATGCCGGCAAAGCCGGGCGTTTGCGTACACCCTGTTTCGCAGGCAATCTCATTAACGGTAGTAAAAGAGGGCTGCAGCACGGTGAGAAAGAGCGTGGAGGTGTAGGGGCAGCCGTTAGCGCTCACGCGGTTGACGGTGTATGTACCCGACTGGCAATACGTTTGCCCGAGAAACTGATAGCATTCAGGCGCGCAGATCGTGGCGGACTCTTCCTCGTCCGGCACATCCGGAAAAACGGTGACATTTACGCAATTGGTCGTGATGTCGCCGCAAAAAGGCGGACTGGCGGAGTTGAGCTGATTGGTCAATTGCTGGATTGTCAGGCTGCCGTTTGGCGTGGGTACCTGATCCGCTTGAAGCGTGTAATAGGACATCCCGCACACAGTATAGGTACCGGGCTGGTAGGCGCTCAGGTCAGGTACGTCTTCAATCGCCTGAATAATACCGCCAGTACCTGCAATAAGATAGGTGTAGGTATATTCGGTAGGCGGAGGCGGCACCTCATTGGCAGTGAAGCTGGGCGGCAGGTTGAGGTTGAGGTTTGGAGAACCTTCGCAGGCTTGCACATCCGGCTGGGTCAGGTTGCCGGCTTCTGCGGCGCAGGTGAAGCACAAGATTCCGGATGGATCACAAAAAATGATGGAATAGTCGTAAAAGTTGCCCACATCATTCGATTGCCCATCGGTCACCGTGAGCGTCCAGGTACCGTTGACCGGCCCCATATTGAAATTTTGCAAACAACCATTAAATGGATAATAGGAACCGCTGTACGCGCCAAACAACCCCCAGGGTTGGTTATTATTCCAGTTTGGCGTGAATCCGGGGTCGGGCGTCACAGGGTCGCCGCAGGGCACAAAGGCGATATTCCAGGAAGTGCCGTCGGTAGGACCCCAAAGTCCGATGGGGCCGACGAGCGTGACCGATTGCCCGGCGGGCGAGGTCAATACGATGGATAAATCGCCGACATATTCGTGGTCGAAATTCAGCGTGACGCCGCACACGCCCTGTCCATTTTGGCCGAGCGTGTTATTCGTTGCGTTTTGGACGGTGAGCAGAAAATCGCCCGTAAAATTGTCCGGCATAAATTGGGGACAGTTGGTGCAATTGCACGGCTGGGCTGAAATTTGATCAAAAATGGCGATTTGGAAAAAGAGGATAAAAATGGCGCTGGTAACTGGTCTCACTGCTCTCGATGTTTTTTACTGTTCAAATCTCAGTTGTTTCCTCAAAAAGGCACTGCTGTAAGGTGGGTGCTTATTTCGACCGGTTAAGGTATGAACATTGTCCAATATTTTCGAATATTGGCCGAAAATCTGCTTTAGCCGTCCAGGATTCGGAGGCATGTCATGCAAGACGGGTTTATTGCCGCTTTACGCTGCTTTGGGAAAAGAAAAAACCCCGGCAACGCTTACGCGTTGTTGCCGGGGTTTTATAAAAGAAGGCCGAAGACGTAGCAAATCAGGGCCGATTGACTTTATTTAATCAAATTCTGCAAAAAATTTCCGCACTTCCAGCGCGTCTTTCGGTTTGATGCGCCCGGAGAGAATCAGCCGGATTTCCCGGCGGCGCGCAGCGCTTTCGTAGCGATTTTGTTCTTCGTTGGACAGCGGCAGAACTTCCGGTATTTCGATCGGTTTTTTGCGGTCATCGTCCAAGGCAACGAAGGTAAAATAGGCGTGGTTGCAGCGCCGCGGATTTTGCCCTTTGATGTCGTTGGCATATACCTCGACATAAATTTCCAGGGAGGAATTGAACGCCCGCGTCACCGAGGCCTCCAGGGTGACGACATCACCCAGCCGAATGGGTTTCTGGAAAGAGATATGATCAACGGCCGCCGTCACGACATGGGACGCGCAGTGTTTTCCGGCACAAATTGCGGCGACGATATCCATCCAGCGCATCATATAGCCGCCCATCAGGTTGCCCATCGGATTAGTGTCGTTGGGCATGACCATTTCTGTCATGACCGTGAAGCTGTCGGATACGCGCTTTGCCTCCGGTTTGTTGTTTTCCATGTAAATAAAGGTTTCGTAACTGGTTAGCAGGATCGCTGTCTGGCCCCAAAAGTCCCATTTTCCGCCATACTTTGCGATTTTTTTTGACCATAGCGCTGCTATGGCCTGCAAAAAATCGCTTCGTCTGGCAAAAAATGGATCCTTTTTTGGCTCAGACGCGACCCGCTAACCAGTTACCTGTTTTGAACATATACCAAAAACGTGCCAGTATCGCGCAGCTATTGCGCGGCGCCTGGACTTTTAAGGTAATATTAACAAAACCTGTAATTTAGGTATTCGGAGCGCTTGCCCCCGGATTCATCAAGGCTCCAACAACCCGTCCGGCAAATCCACCAGCACCTCCCGGCGCTCGGTATCCACCCTCTGGATAAAATGCGTATTCAGTGGGATCAGCGTCTCCCGCCCTTTATACCGCACCAGGGCCATTTCCTGCTGCGGCATCTCGAGCACCTCCTCGATTGGGCCGACCGGCCCGGCCTGGGCGTCCACCAGCATAAAACCGGTTAGTCCTGCATACGCCGGCCCTTCGGGTTCCATCTCCAGGTCTTCCGGGACTTCCGAAGCAGGCAGGTACATTTTTCGGGATTGCAGCAGCAGCGCCGCTTCCCGGTTGGGCACATCGTCGAAATGGATAATATTTCCTTCGGCGCCCCGAATTTCCTTTATGAAATACGGCACTTTTACCCCTTTTATATCCAAAAAGACCCGATTTTTTTCAATAATCAGATCAAAGAACGGGTCTTCCACAAAAAACTTCAATTCGCCTTTCACGCCGTGCGTTTTTTGCGTGTAGCCAACTTCTACATAATCGGGCATAGTCAATTCCAGTTGATCGCCAGTTGCCGCACGACAAACCCCTTTTCGGCTTTTTCCTGCCAGGGTTTCGTCGCGCAATCCGTTGGCGGCGGGTTGTTATTGCAATATTGCGAGTCGAGTATCCATTGTTCGCGGCGCACCAGGCCGATATTTTTGGCGTATTGCGCCTCCGACCAGCGGCGTTCGAGCGCGTTCGTGTGATCCGCTTCCGTGACGGTCAGCAGGGAATCGAAGGCGAAGAGGCCGACGGCGCCGGGCGCGTCGAGGTCGTCCACCCGGTACGACCAGTTTTCAAAAGGCCGGATCGTTTCGCCGGCGATGGTCAGTTCCACCGATTCGTCAATCCAGCGGTTGCCGTCCCAGCGCGTGGTGCGGTTCAGGGGGAACACCAGTCGGAGGAAGCGCAGGTTGTCCTCTGTGCGGATGGCTTGCGTGGTTGTTCGGCCGGCCGACCACACGTTTTTCAGCGTCCAGGCCTCCGTGGGTTGGCTGCGTTCGTACCGTTCGATGGGAAAGCGGAGCGTACCTGTGGGGTCGAGGAAGGGTTCGCCGACCTGTTCGCGGAGATAGACCCGGACGGAATCCCGCTGCGTGCCGCCGTCTGGGGCGAAGTCGAAGAGCAGGCTGTCCACGGCGTACTCGATAAACCGTCCGGTTTGAAGCGGGAAATAAGCGTATGCGGCGGCGGGATCCGGCTCCGGCGGCTCCATTTCCCGATGGCTGCAGGCGGTGCAGCAGCACAGGAAGACAAAAAAGAGAGATAGCCGAAAAAACATACGAGCGGGGGGATAAAGCGCGTTGAAGCTGGCGGTAATTTTGGATATTTGCGCAAAAATAATCCGAATAATATGGAGAAACAGGAATTGTTCAGAAAAATCGCCCAGGATTTAGCCGAAAAAGGATTTGACATTGCCGCGCAGGACGACACCCGTCCCTGGGGCGGTTTTTTTGTGATAGACGAGGCCCAGGCGCCGCAGTTCATCCGGCATTTTTTTCCGGAGATCAATCCGGCCGAGGTGCAGGGCTTCGCGAAACTGAGTCCTAAAATCCTATTAGTGGCGCCGCACAAGCGCCTTTCCTGGCAGTACCATTTTCGGCGCGCCGAGTTGTGGCGGGCCGTGGAAGGCCCCGTCGGCGTGGTCACCAGTCCCAACGACGTCGAGGGCGCCCTGCAGACCCTTCAATCCGGCGACATGATCCAGCTCCACCAGGGCGAGCGCCACCGGCTGGTCGGCCTCGACGACTGGGGCGTAATCGCTGAAATCTGGCAGCATACCGAGGCGGGGCATCCTTCGGATGAAGATGATATTGTGCGGTTGCAGGATGATTTTGGGCGGTAGGGGATTTTTATCCGGCCTATTCGAGGCCGGATAAATCATCGAAAAATATTTTTTAAATCTAGAGCGCTTGTTCACATTTTGATGACAACGCACTACTATCCTGGAATTAAAATTTAAAAAAATACTAAATATCAAAACTAAACCCCTCCGCCACAAACTTCGCATACCGCTTCCGATCAAACTGGTACAACTTGGCGGGTCGGTGCGCCACGCCCTCCTGCAACTCGTCCATGTCCTGGAGCAAATCCATAGACAGTATTTTTTTTCGAAAATTCCGCTTGTCGAGGTCGGTCTCCAGGATCGCCTCGTACAAATGCTGCAACTCGGTGAGGGTAAATTTCGGCGGCAGCAATTCAAAGCCGATCGGCGCCATGCGCACCTTGATCTTCAACTGCCGCAGGCAGGCGCTCAGGATTTCGTTGTGGTCGAAGGCGAGCTTGTCCGATAAGGACACGGCGTGCCAGCGGGCCGACTGCGCGAAGGAGGCCGGCGTCACGGAGTAATCGCTGACCTTAATGAGCGAATAATAGGCAATGGTGATGACGCGCCCGAGCGGGTGGCGATCCACGGCGCCAAAGGCTTTTACCTGCTCCAGATACACGCCCCGCAAACCGGTCAGCTGCTCCAATACCCGCTCCGCCGCCGTGTCGAGGTCTTCGTTCGGATACACTAAGTCGCCCGGCAAGGCCCACACGCCTTTGTACGGCGCCGCCCCGCGCTGGATTAACAGCACCTTCAGATCCCCGCCGTCAAACCCGAAGATCACGTTGTCAACTGAAAAAGCCGACTTGAAAAAGCTATCGACCTCGCTCATGTATTTGCTTATATTTCGGCAAATATATTGCTTATTGCCATTTTATTACGCGCAGGCCGAAGGTTTTCCGCTGTACAGGGGCGCAGCGGGGTGTTTTATCGGGCTGCTTTCGCGAAAATGTTGTATTTTTGGGGCGAAAATGTTAAATTCCGAGCGCCAAATCGCGCTTGACGGGTCACGCTGAAACGCAATCTGCCCGTGTCAAAACCGTACACCGCCCAATGATTGATATCCTCCCGCATCTTGAAAAACTGCTCTACCGCCACCCGGTGGTGGTAATGCCCGGCCTCGGCGCTTTCCAAACGGCCAAAACCGACGCCCGGCCCGACGCCGTCGGCGGCGTAATTAATCCGCCCGCACGCACGCTGACGTTTAACGAAAACCTGACGGCAGACGACGGACTGCTCGTCGAGGACATCGCCCAAACGCATCAAATCGCCGCTGAAGAAGCCCGCGAAATTGTGCGAAAATTCGTGGAGCAGACGCAGGAATTGCTCACAAAACGCGAAATCGTGACGCTGCCGGGCATCGGCCGCCTCTACCGGAATTATGTGCAGAAAATCCAGTTCCTGCCCGATTCCACTAATTTTAATACGGACGCGTACGGGCTGCCCCCGCTGCAGTTCTCCCCGATCCCCCGCGCGCGCGATGCCGCCGAACCCGCGCCGGCGCCCGCCCCCCAGCCCGCGCCCGAAAAACCGAAGGCGGCGCCGCTGCCCGCGCAGGAAAAAGACCCGGATCGCTGGTTGCCCCTGCTGGGCCTCGGTATCCTGCTCCTGCTGGCCGGCGGGGGGTATCTCTACATCCGCTCGCTCCAGGATGCGAAAAAACAAGCGGCCGCCGCACCCGTCGAATCGCCCAAAACGGAAGCGCCCGCGCCGCCCACCCGCGAAACAGCCGCCCTGCCCGCCCCGAGCAATGCAGAAAAACCGGCCGCCAAACCCGCGCCACCCGCGCCCGCCGCACCCAAAACCGCCGGCAACCGCCGCTGCGTGATCGTGATCGGCCAATTCAAAGACCCGGGAAATATCGCGCTGTTGGAAACTAAACTCACCCAAAACGGGTTTAAAGTATATCAAGCCCCCGGAAAATTCGGCCAACAAATCGGGATTGAGTTTAACTACCGGCTGAATTCCGAGGTCGAACAAAATCTCGGCGCGCTGCGCAAACTCACCGGCGTGCAGGATCTGTGGGTGAAACAAAAATAACCGCGCTTACTATGCTTCGTATTGACCACATCGGCATCGCCGTCCGAAATATGGCGGACAGCAACGAACTCTTCCGCCACCTGCTCGGCGAACCGCACTACAAGGTGGAAACGGTGGAAAGCGAAAAGGTCGCTACCTCCTTCTTCCACATCGGCGAAAGCAAAATTGAATTGCTGGAAGCCGCCGACCCGGAAAGCCCAATCGCCAAATTTATCGAAAAACGCGGCGAAGGAATCCACCATATCGCCTTTGCCGTGGACGATCTCCGCGCCGAAGTCGAACGCCTCGAACAAGCGGGCTTCGTCGCCCTCAACCGCGAACCCAAACGCGGCGCAGATAATAAATGGGTGGTCTTTTTACACCCGAAATCAGCCAATGGGGTGCTGGTTGAACTTTGCCAGGACGCGGATGTTTAGAAAACGCAAAACGCCATACAACCGGCTTTTTTACCGCCCCAACACGAAAACAACTAATAATTCGTTATTGCCCCGGCAACAAACGCAAATCCCCGCAACATGCACCCAAGCAGCTTCGCGCCCTTCCTGGCCATTGTCCTCCTGATCTTTCTGTTACTCGACTGGTATGTCTTCCAAGGCGTCAAAACGCTGAGCGCCGACTGGCAGTCCACGCCCTGGCTGTACCACGGCGCCCGCTGGGGCTACTGGACAGCCTCGCTGGCCCTGCCGGCAGCCATTATATACCTGCTTTTTCAATTGGGCGCCCGCCCGGATCTCCGCCCCCTGCTCATGACCGTCAGCAGTATCTACATGACGCTGCTGATCACCAAAATCGTATTTGCGCTCCCGCTGCTCGGCGAGGACGTCGCGCGCCTGAGCGCAGGCCTCTTTAACCGGTTCAACGGCGATCCCGCGCCCTTCCTGCCCGAACGCCGCAAATTTGTCAGCCAAATGGCCATCGGCGTCGCCGCCATCCCGTTCACCTCTTTCCTGTATGGTATCCTGAAGGGCAAGTACGACTACCGCGTGCACCGGCACACGCTGGTGTTCCCCGACCTGCCCGAGGCCTTCGACGGACTGACCATCACGCAGATATCGGACGTGCACGCCGGCAGCTTCGACAACCCGGAGGCGGTTCGCCGCGGCATCGAACTCATCAACCGCCAGCAAAGCGACCTGGTGGTATTCACCGGCGATCTGGTGAACAGTGTCTCGCGCGAATTTGAACCCTGGAAGGAGATGTTCTCCACCATCCAGGCCAAAATCGGCCGTTTCTCCGTGCTCGGCAACCACGATTACGGCGACTATACCTCCTGGCCCTCGGTCGAGGCCAAAATGGATAATCTCCGCGAACTCTTCCAACACCACCAGGATATCGGCTTCCGCCTGCTGCGCAACGAAGCCGTGACGATCGAAAAAGACGGCCAGGCAATCAGCCTGCTCGGCGTGGAAAACTGGGGCAAGGGCTTCCACCAATACGGCGACCTCGAAGCCGCCCTCCGCGACACGCCGACAGACGCCTTCAAGGTGCTCCTCTCGCACGATCCCACACACTGGGAATATCAGGTCAAAACACACCCGACGCCCGTCCACCTCACGCTCTCCGGCCATACCCACGGCATGCAGGTCGGCGTGGAAATCCCGGGCTTCCGCTGGAGCCCCATCAAATACCGATACCCGCGCTGGGCCGGCCTTTACACCGAAAATGACCGCTACCTGTATATCAATCGCGGATTCGGATTTCTTGGGTTTTCCGGAAGAGTCGGTATCTTGCCGGAAATTACGGTGCTAACGCTGAAGAGAAAAGAAGATAGTTGATTGGGGATTGTGGATTGCGGATTGTGGATTGCGGATTTAGTTCGATATCAAGTAGTTGATGCACGTTTTTGATTGGTCACTGTACATTTGTTGTGTAGAAGCGGCCTCGATGAGCCTGTTCAGAGAATGTGTGCGGCGAAACCGAGCCACCTCAGACAACATCTACCAAAAACCTCGTACCTTTGGTAAATGTTAAAAAAATCATGATGACCGCGTTATGGAACATCTGTTAAGACTTCGAGAAAGAGTTGAAATTGCGATTGAATTAGGCGAAAGTTACTACCGCGAATTTAAAAGTGGTTATGAAGGCCCTCCAAGCGACAAAAAGCCCAGGGACTTCAAGGATATTTGCTACAATGTGGCAAAAGAATTGGTTGCATTTGCAAATGCTGATGGCGGAGAACTATTCATTGGCATTGAGGACAACAATACTGTCACGGGCTTACCTCATGCTGAAGACAAACTAAATGCAATTCTTGGCGCCTCTGAAAATTATGTAATGAAAGAAACCCCTTTACCAATAAAAAGAAAAAATATAATTGAATATGATGGTAAAAAAGTAATATACTTTTCAGTTGATAAAGGTTCAAAGTTCATTCACCAAACAAGTCGCGGAGAATGTTTTAAGCGTGAGGATAGAGACAGTGTGCCAACAGCGGCTGACAGTATTCGTTTTGTAAGAGAAGAAATCGCGTCAAGAGAATACGATCGAGCGTTCGAGGATATAGCAACAGTTGCTGATTTAAACATGGAGCTTGTTTCGACCGTAGCGCAAGAATGTACCAAAATAAAAAACATATCGCCTGAAAAGTTTTTACAGTATGTCGAATTAGCGGAATTTGACGGAGATCGGCTAAGACTAAGAAAAGCTTCCCTTCTGCTGTTTGCTAAAAACCCAAACAAATGGCATCCCAGATCCAGAGTGAGAATATTAAGAGTAAATGGCTTAGAAGAAAAACCCGCACCTGAATATAATGTGCATGAAATTGCCGATATTTCAGGTAATATTTTTCAATTGGCAGAACAAAGCTGGGAAGCCCTCAGGCCTGTATTAAGTGAAACCAGATATTCAACGGATGGTCTGTTTAAAACACAAGTGATTTATCCTGAACTGGCATGTAGAGAGGCTTTGATAAACGCTATTACGCATAGAGATTACAGCCTTGAAGGCCGCGGAATTGAAATTCGTATATTTGAGGATCGTTTGGAGGTGTTAAGCCCTGGAAAACTATTATCAAAGCTCACCATAGAAGACCTCAAAGAACTTAAAGGTGCGCATGAAACGCGAAATACGTATATTGCACGAGTACTACGCGAATACGGTTACATCAGGGAATTGGGGGAAGGAATGCGACGAATGTTTGAATTGATGAAGAGTAATGAACTGGTTGAGCCTCAAATTACTTCTCCAAATAAATCATTTATTGTAACTTTATTTTACAAATTTATTTATTCCAAAGAAGAGCGGATTTGGCTTGATAATTTCAAAGATATTGAGTTGACCAGAGAGCAAAAAACTGTAATAAACCTCGGCATTGACGGAAGGTTGGTTTCTCCAAAAGAAATCTTTGAAAATGTTGGTATTTCCGATACTGAAAAATATCGCTTGTTAGTAGAAAGCCTAACAGCACTCGGAATACTGGAAAGGGTTTTCTCAAAGACAAAAGCTATTGCACTAGCGAAAAAGAATTCAGTATCAAAAAAAAGCATAGGAATATACAAAGTAAATCTACCAGTTGTTCCCAAAACCAAAGTTGAAGAGATAAAAGAAAAAGATAACGCTGATTATGCAAAAGTATTTGTAGCGGGGATTGATTGGTATGCAACAGAAAGTGAAATTGAATCTTTACTCTCGCAATTTGGATCAATATCAGACATCGTTATTCCCAAAAATTTATTTACCGGAAAATCCAGAGGATATGCATTTGTTGAATTTGATGAGCATGAATCTGCTCAAAAAGCAATAAATTTTGAAGGGAAGTTAATTTTAAAGGGAAGACGAATGATTATTCAAGCATTCAAAAAGTAAGAGCGTCTAAGAGCATGTCTAAAATTATATTTCTCGCTAATATGAAAGTCTTTTTCATATTAGCAGAGAATATAATTTTAGACACGCTCTAACCCGAAATCGCCCCCAATCCCCAATCCCCAATCCCCAATCCGAAATCCGCAATCGAATCATGTTTTTTCGACAGCATTTCCAACTCCTCCTCGATGCGCTCAACCCCGAGCAGCGCGAGGCCGTGGAACACATCGAAGGGCCGATGCTGGTGCTGGCCGGGCCGGGCACGGGCAAAACCCACGTGCTGTCGGCCCGCATCGGAAAAATCCTGTTAGAAACGGACGCGCGGCCGCAAAATATCCTTTGCCTGACGTTTACCGACGCCGGGGTGCTGGCCATGCGCAAGCGCCTGCTGGAGATGATCGGGCCGGACGCCTACCGCGTGGGCATTTTTACATTCCACGCTTTTTGCAACCGGGTTATCCAGGAAAACATGGAGTATTTTTCCCAGGGTGAGCTGGAGCCTTTGAGCGAACTGGAGCGCATCGAAATGGTGCGGGAACTCCTCGCGGGCCTGCCGCCGGAACATCCGCTGCGGGAAGGCCGGAAAAATGCGTTTAGTTCGGAAACACGCCTCCGCAATTTATTCGCGGTGATGAAAAGGGAGGAGTGGAAACCCGGTTTTATTCAAAAACAAAGCCGGCTCTACCTGGAAAGTTTGCCCAATAACCCCGATTTTGTCTATAAAGTAAACACCAAATACGGCAAAAAAGGCGAACTCAAGCAGGCGGCAATCGCAGAAGTTCAAAAACGCATGCAGGCGCTGGACGCCGCCGCCGACTTGTACCCCAAATACGAACAGGCGCTCCAACGCGCCGGCCGGTACGAATACGACGATATGCTGCTGTGGGTGAACCGCGCTTTCGAAAAGCATGAAATGCTGCTCCGCGCATACCAGGAACGGTATTTGTATTTTCTGGTGGACGAGTACCAGGATACGAACAGCGCGCAGTACCACTTGCTGCGCCAACTGCTCGATTACTGGGATCTGCCGAATGTGTTTGTGGTGGGCGACGACGACCAGTCTATCTTCGAATTCCAGGGCGCCCGCCTCCAACACCTGCTGGATTTTTACAAGCAGTACCAAGGTCAGCTCCGCGCGCTGGTACTCAAACACAACTACCGATCCACGCAACCAATTCTCGATGCGGCCGGCCGGGTGATTGACCAAAACCTGCTCCGGGCGGTGCACACGCTGAACCCGCCCCTCCAAAAAGAGTTGAAAGCCGCCGCCGCCGGGCTGGACGCGCCCGTGCTGCGCCTGTACGACAACCGGTTGCACGAAATCACGGATATCGTCGGGCGCATCGCGCGCCTGCGCGACGAGGGCGTCCCGCTCCACGAAATCGCGGTCTTGTACGCCCAGCACAAACAGGCCGAACAGCTACTGAATCTGCTCCAAAAGCGGCAAATCCCCTGCCAAACCAAACGGCCCGTCAATATCCTACGCCAGCCGCTGATCCGCCAGGTACTGGAACTACTGGAGTACCTGCAGGCGGAAATCAGCGCGCCGTTTAGCGGCGACCACCGGTTGTTCCGACTGCTGCACGCCCCTTTCTGGCGGATAGAACCGCTCGATCTGGCTAAAATCGCGCTGTTTCTGCGCGAGGAAGCGCAAGCAGGCAGGCCGCAGTACTGGCGAATGCTGCTCGCCGATGCGCAGGCGCTCGGCGCCCTGCAACTCGCCGTGCCCCCGGAACACTGGCAGTCCGTCGCCCAACGACTTAATCAATGGACGGCCGACGCGCAAATGCTGCCGCCCGGCCTGCTGCTGGAACGCCTGCTGGCGCAATCCGGCCTGCTGCAGCACGTGCTGGAGCACCCGGACAGGGTCTGGTTGTTGCAATTGCTGCACAGCTTCCGCGATTTCGCCTTGCAGGAAAGCGCGCGCGCGCCCCTGCTGTCGCTCGCGCGACTGCTCGAGCTCCTCGCTAATATGGAAGAGAACCGGTTGCCGCTCGCCCTTCAGCAGACGATCCAAACGGGCCAGGGCGTGCAACTCCTTACCGTGCACGGCGCGAAAGGGTTGGAGTTTGAACACGTCTTTATGCTGGATTGCACCCAGGATTACTGGGAACCCGGCGCCCGCGCAAGCAACCAGCATTTTTCCCTGCCGGACACGCTTACGCTGTCCAGCCTCGAAGAAGACGCGCTGGAGGCGCGCCGGCGGCTGTTTTACGTCGGCATGACCCGCGCCCGCAAAGGTTTGTACCTGAGCTGCGGAAAATATACGCCCGAGGGCAAGCCCCTCCAACCGGCCCGTTTTCTTGCGGAAACCGGCCTGCCCTTCGAAAACATCGCCCCAGATCCTGAGGCGCTGTTCGCCGCCCAGGCGCAATGGCTGTCAGAACCGGCTCAACCACTCATCGCACTGCCGGAGGATCAGCGCCTGCAGACCGTCACCGAGCAATTCCGACTGAGCATCACGGCCCTGAACCGGTACCTCCGCTGTCCGCTGGCTTTTTACTATGAAGATGTGCTGAGCGTGCCGGCCCCCAGCTCCCCGGCCTCGGCGTTCGGGCAGGCCATGCACGCCGCCCTGCAGCAGTTTTTCCTCGCCGCCAAAACCGCCCCGGGCTGGCCCGGAGAGAAAACCCTGGTGGAGTTTTTCCAAAAAGCCCTGGACCGCCGCCGCGGACTGTTTTCCAGCATGGATTACGCGCAAAAAATGGCCCTCGGCGCCGCGTACCTCGAACGGTATCACCAGGAACAAATCCGCCACTGGACCCGCCGGGCAGTCGTGGAACGCCAAATCGAACGCGCCATGATGGACGAGACGCCCCTGACCGGCACGGTGGACAAAATTGAGTGGCTCGAAAACGGCCAGATTCGCGTGGTGGACTACAAAACCGGAAAACTCGATCGGAAGAAAATCAGCCCGCCCAACGAAAACCAACCCCTGGGCGGCGAATACTGGCGCCAACTGGTCTTTTATAAAATCCTGCTCGAATCGGCGCAGGCCTTCAGCGAGCCGGTGCTGCGCGGGGCGATCGCCGGACTGGAGCCGGATGACAAAGGGGGGTTCGCCACGTTCGAACTCGAACTGCACGCCGGCGACGTGCAAACCGTGCGGGAGCAAATCCGCCAAACCTGGCAACATATCCAAGAGCGCCGCTTCGATACCGGCTGCGGAAAAGCGGACTGCAGTTGGTGCCGCCTCCAGGCCGAGCGATCGCTGCAGGAATTGCCGGAAAGCCCGGAAGCGGGTTTGGATGACGGGTAGCGGCCGGCCGTTTCGTCAGCCGCCCAACCAGATTTTAAAATCGCCGGTGCGTTCGCGGCTTACGAACAGTTCTTCCGGCGCCGGCGGATGGGTCTCCAACTTGAGCCGACCGTTGAGGTGCGGGTGTATCTTTTGGATCGCCTGCATGCGCAACAACACCGCGCGGTTTACCCGGAAATAGGCCTTCGGATCGAGGAGGCGTTCCAATTCGTCCAGCGTATGTTCAATAAAATACCTTTTGCCTTGAAACGTGTGCGCCTGCGTCAGTCCGTCGGCGGAGCGGAAAAAAGCGATTTCCGGCGTTTCGATCAACGTCAGGTGTTGCCCGGATTTCACCAGAAAGCGATCCTTGTAACTTGCCGGCGCGAGCAGTCGCGTGAGCGCCTGCAAATCGGCGATCGGCATTTTCTGCTGCTCCGCCTTCTGAAGCGCTTTTTCGAGTTCCTCCGGATCAATGGGTTTCAGCAGGTAATCCACCGCGTTCACCTTGAACGCTTGCACGGCGAAATGATCGAAGGCCGTGGTGAAAATCACCGGCGATTGGATCTCCACTTTAGAAAAAATATCCAGGCTGATTCCATCGGCAATTTGGATATCCATAAAAATCAAATCGGGCGGTGGGAAATGCTGCAGCCAGCGAACCGCGCCGGCGACGGAATCGAGCGTTTCCAGTATCCGATATCCCGGCCGGGCGCTCTGGAGCATCTTGGCGAGCTGCCGGGCGGCGGGTCGTTCGTCTTCGATGAGCAGGATGTTCATGCACCTAGGATGGGTTGTTCGGCCGCCGGCAACAGCGGCAGCAGCACGGTAAAGTAATCTTGAGAGATAATGATCTCCACAGACCGGTCGGTCAGGATGCGATACCGGTCCTGGATATTTTGCAGCCCAACGCCGGTGGAGTCCATCACTTGGTTTTTGCGCTGCAGCCTGTTTCGCAGGACGAGGCCGTGGTCGCCCCCAGCCGTTTTTTCAACAAACAGCTCGATCCGAAGGGGTTTTTCAGCAGAAATAACGTTGTGTTTGATCGCGTTTTCAAATAACATTTGCAGCGACAGGGGCAGAATCCTGCGATCGGCGAGATCGTCCAAATGCCCGACCGCCACTTGTAAGTTCTCGCCAAACCGCTCTTTTTGCAAAAATATATACGCGTGCAGAAATTCCAATTCTTCCTGCAAAGGAATCGTTTTAGCGTCGCGGCTTTCCAGTACGTACCGATACACTTTGCTGAGTTGCTGCACGAAACGCACCGCCTTCTCTGCGTCTTCCGGAATGAGGCAGATCAGCGTATTCAGGCTGTTGAACAGAAAATGCGGATTCACCTGGTTGCGCAGGCCCTCCAGTTGGGATTCCGCATGTTGCCGCATCAGATCGGCTTTTTCCGCCACGGCGACCTGCAGTTGCAGATAAAATGAAATCGCCTCGTAGATCATGATAACCAGGCTGGAAATGAGTAGCGTGATCGTCAGCTCCATCAACAGCTTGCTTTGATACACTTGGCTGGGGAAAACCAGGATAAAAATCGCGTCCAGCACCACATTGACCACCGCAAAAACCGCGATAAACGCCGCGAACATCACCGCGATGCGCTTTCCCAAGTCTTGAAAAGTTGGGAAACGCAATTTTACACGGTAGTAAATTTCGCGCAAAGAAAACCAAAATACGCTTGTATAGACAAGGGACATGGGAATACAGACGGCCAAAAAACGCCAGCTGCCCTGTTCATAGAAATCGCTGAACAGCAGTAGGGACACGAGCATCCCGGCCAGTGGCAGGCCGATGAACAGGATGGCGCGATCGTCAAAACCGGCTACGTCTTTGAAACATTTTTTGTGCATACACGAGTCTGGTAAACCTGTTCTAAAACTCCACCCGGTACAAGACATCCGGGAAAAACCCGATTTGATTTATCCGGCCAACTTGCCCGCGCGTGGTATTGTACCGCATGGCAAAGATATTTTCGCGGTTGGTAACATTTTGAAAATCAAGGAAAAAAGTTTGGGAGAGTTTGCGTGTGGCGCTATTCAGGCGGAAGCCGAGTTTAAAATCCCAGCGGAAGTAGGGATCCAGGCGCAGGCTGAAGGCTTGATCGTCCAGCAGGATTTCGCGACCAGCTAATCGGCTGGCATCGAGATTAACGGGGGTATAAGGCCGGCCGCCGGCGGTAGTCAATTTGGTGTCCAGGGTAAGGACTCTGCGGCCGGCGGCGCCTATTTTAAATTCACGGCCGGCGAGGAAATTGACCACATACCCGCCGTCGAAGGCGGTGCTGCGCGTTTTTCCATCCGAGCCTTTGTACACAGCATCGAAAAGACTGACGGTGAACAGGCCGTAATACCCCTTACTGAAGAATTTTTCGGCTGTGAGTTCGAGTCCGTAGTTTCGGCCGGTTCCCTGATTGACCAGCGAGCCCTTTTCCGGAAAAATAAAATCCGCGCCGGTATTCAGCATCGAAAAACTACTGGAGCTGCGGTCAACCGGCACGCGGTCAATCCATTGATAGTACGTTTCCGCTTTCAGGCGCCAATCTGTTGCCGGTTGGAGGGCATACCCGAGGATCAGATGTTGGCTCCGCGTAAACCCGAGTTGGCTGTTGGTTTCCCGGGTGCTGCCGTCCGCCTGGCGCTCGCGGAAGAAGAAAACCGGCAGCGGTTGGGTTTGGTGGTGCATGCCATAGCCCAGGTTCAGGCTGTTTCGCCGGTTGAGTTTCCAGTTCAGTGCCGCCCGGGGTTCCGCGGCGGTTTCGCCGGTTTTATCAAAATACAGTGCACGGACGCCGGCGTGGGCTGTGATCGCAGCGGTCAGGCGGTATTGGGCCTGTGAAAACACCTCTGCCAGGTTGAAGCCGCCGTTGAAATCGCGCAGCGTGGCCCAATCAGGCTGACCGTCATTGTTGTAGTCCGGCTCGTTATCCCGGGTTGTTACCCGGGTATCGAGTTGTTGGCTTTGCAGGAGAAAACCGGTGCGGAGCGTCAGTCGGGCGTTGATTTTTCGGTTGTAATATGAGGACAGTCGGTAAGCGGCCATACCGTCGTTGACGTCCGTGAGTTGGAAACGCGTTTTTTCCGCGCCGACGAGGTCAAAATCAGTGAACGTCGTCCCTGCATAAGAAGCCGACAAGACCGTGCGCCAGTAGGCGCGATCGCCCAGCAGGATATTATGGCGCAGGCCCACCACGCCGAACCGGGAGGTATTGAAGGCGTCCCGATTGGGGTTGGCAAAGAGGTCGTTGGTATCAATCTCCGCCGCCAAAAAATCAATCGCACTGTTGCCGCCGATTCCAAAAATCGAAAAACGCCCCGCGCGGGTATTGCCAAAATCGAGATTAAACGTCAGGTCTTTGTACCGGGGCGTAGCGGAAGTACCGACGTTCATTCCGGCTTCGGAAGCCAGCTCGACAAAGGAGTGGCGGTAAGCGAGTACAAAAGAGCCTTTGTTTTTTTTATTTAGCGGGCCTTCCACGAGGGCCTCCAAACCGGAAAAAGCGCCCAGTTGCGCCATAAATTCGTACCGATCCTTATTGCCGGTGCGCAAATTGATATCGAAAACCCCGGCGAGCGCGTTGCCGTACTCTGCGGGGAATGCGCCGGTGAGAAAATCCGAATTGGCAATCATGTTGGGATTGAGGGCCGAGACCGGGCCGCCCGTAGTGCCCAGGGTGCTGAAATGGTTGGGGTTGGGTATGGGAATCCCCTCGAGGCGCCACAAAACACCCGTGGGGGAATTTCCGCGGATGATGATGTCATTGCGGGCGTCATTGTTCGCTGCAACGCCGGCAAAATTGGCCACCAACTTGGCGATGTCGTTGCGACCGCCGGAATACCGCATGACCTCCTCAGTATTGAACTGCCGGGCGGAAATGGCCGCCATCTCGTTCATCGGCCGGTCTTTGTCCGTATTGCCCTGTATCACGACCTCCTTCAAATTAGACAACGATTCCTGCAGCCGGATCGTCAACTGCACCTCCTTTCCCGCCGTCACCAAAACGTTGGGCACGCTCTGCGCATCGTAACCGAGGTAGCTGACCCGGATCGCCTGCCGTCCGGTCGGCACGTTTTTCAGCATAAAAGCCCCCGATACATCGGTCGTCGCACCGATCGCAGGCTGAACGTCGAGCAACTGCACCGTGGCGCCGACCAGCGGCATATCCGATTGCTGATCGTACACCATGCCGCGGATGGTGGAATTTTGGGCATTCAGGGAACAGGCGGCCAGGAAAAATAAAGCCAGGCCGGCGGCCCGAATGGCGGCAAAGCGCGCAATAGTAAAATGGGTGTGCATACTTTCTGTATTTTTGTATGATTGTGGAAATCCAAGAAGACTGCAAATTTGTACGACGGCGCGCGGAATGGAAATAAGAAAACGGTGGACGGTAGGGATCAGGCGGTGAATGGCAGAAATTGCCCGTGGAATGCAATCCTGATTTATTTTTTTTAAAAAATTAAAAAAACGCCCAACGCATTTTAACCCATCGAAAACCCGAAATATTTTTTTATTTCCAACACAAACACTAATTTTAGCCCATCTAAGCAATCAAAACCATGTCCAGAAATATACGCAACCTGTCGGCGCGAAAAGGGCTGGAAGACAACCTCTTCGAGCGACTCGCAGAAACCGCGCAACCGGAAGGCGCCGACTTTTCGGCCATTTCCGAAGATTTTTTAGTCGGCAAAGCCACCGCGTACGGCAACGCCTCTTTTTACGATTTTTTAAATCCGGAAAAAGCCGGGAAAAAAGCCTTTGTCTGCTCCGGCAGCGCCTGCCTGCTGGCCGGCACGCAGGATGGCGTGCGCCAATCGCTCTGCACGCATTTTGCAGAAAAGGAAATCGGCGAGGTCTATTGCCTGGGCCGCTGCTATGAAAACCGCGCATTCCATGTGGACGGCAAAAATTACTCCGGACAGGACGCCGATCAAATCCCGGCGATCACCGGCGGGGAAAAAATCGAATCGGCGCGCTATGCCGTGCGCAGCGCCGGAAGCGGTGTTTTAACCACCCAGGCGCCCGGGTTCGATGAGTGCCTGGCGCAACTGAAAAGCCTGCTGATGCGCGACCGGGAGGAACTCCTGCGCGAAATTGAACAATCCGGCCTGCGCGGACGCGGCGGCGCCGGTTTTCCTATCGGCATCAAACTCGCCGCCGTTAAAAAAGAAAAGGCGGACAAGAAATACATCGTCTGCAACGCCGACGAAGGAGATCCGGGCGCATTCTCCGACCGCTATCTGCTCGAAGAACGCCCGCATCTCGTGCTCGCCGGCATGGCACTCGCAGGCTATGTCGCCGAAGCGGAAGAAGGCGTGGTGTATATCCGGGCAGAATATCCCGATTCCATCGAAATCCAGCGCGCAGCCATCCAGCGCTTTAATGCACTCTTCCCGTTCCGAAATGCAAAAGGCGAGGAAGTGCGCTTTAAATTGTATGTCTTTAAAGCGCAAGGCGCCTATATCTGCGGCGAAGAAACGGCGCTGCTCAATTCTATCGAGGGCAATCGCGCAGAAGTGCGCACCCGCCCGCCTTTCCCGGCGCAGTACGGACTCTTCGGCAAACCCACCGCCGTCAACAACGTGGAAACGCTCGCCGCCCTGCCCTTTGTCTGCCAGGTCGGCGGCAGTGCGTTCAAAATGATCGGCACGGAAAAATCCAGCGGCACGAAACTCATTTCGCTGGACAGCCATTTCAACAAACCCGGCCTGCTGGAGGTGGATATGGGCACGCCGCTCGCCACCGTCGTCCATGATCTGGGCGGCGGCTTCAAAGAGCCCGTCAAAGCCATGCACATCGGCGGGCCGCTGGGCGGACTGGTACCGGTCTCCAAAATCAACGACCTGCAGATCAGTTTCGAATCGTTCGCGGGCCAAGGCTTTTTGCTCGGCCACGCCTCGGTCATCTGCATTCCGGAGCGCTTCCCGATGGCCCAATATATCGAACACCTCTTCGCCTTTACCGCCCACGAAAGCTGCGGCAAATGTTTCCCCTGCCGCCTGGGTTCTACGCGTGGAAAAGAACTGTTCCAAAAAGCGCAAAACGGGAATTATAAAATCCCCCGGGAACTCCTGCACGACCTGCTCGAAACGCTGGAAAAAGGATCCCTCTGCGCGCTCGGCGGCGGACTGCCGCTGCCGGTGCGCAATGCGCTGACGTATTTTGAAGCGGAATTGAAACAATATTTAGTCTAGTGCCGCGCGCCTAATTAATATACTTCATGCCATGACAAATCTCAGTACGCTCGCCTACGTAAACGACCGCCCCATCAGTTTCAAACCGGGTGATACCATCCTACAGGCTGTCCGCAAATGCCTCGGAAAAGACAGCGTGCCCACCCTCTGCGACGCGCCCAACCTGGAGGCTTACGGCGCCTGCCGCGTGTGCAGCGTGGAAGTTGCGATGAGCCAGGACGGCCCGCGCCGCGTCAAAGCGTCCTGCCATACGCAAATGGAGGCCGGGATGTTTATCTATACGGAATCAGCCGATATCCAACGCCTGCGAAAAAATATCATCGAACTGGTGCTCACCGACCACCCGCTCGATTGCCTGACCTGCGAAGTGAATGGCAACTGCGAACTGCAGGATACGGCGGCCCGCGTGGGCATCCGCAAGGTGCGGTACCCCGCCGGCGCGAATCACCTCGACCGGGAAAAGGATCTGAGCCATCCGTACATGACCTCCGACCTCTCCAAGTGCATCAACTGCTACCGCTGCGTGCGCGCCTGCGATGAGGTGCAGGGGCAATTTGTGCTCAGCGTGGAAGGCCGGGGCTT
>JBEIDF010000043.1:0-22260 GCA_040383605.1 Lewinellaceae bacterium | reverse complement strand
GCGTTCGATTGGTTTATATCCCGTACGCTAATTGCGCCGTTGGTTATCTTTGTTGAATCCACTACACCTGCATCCAGGCTCCACGTTGCGCCCGATGCGCTTACTGTAATGTCGCCTTTGTCTCCGTCGGTTACGCCGCCGGATGGTGTTGCCCATTGCAAGGCTCCGCCCGTTGTGTATTGCAATACCTGCCCATTGGTGCCGTCAGTTGTTGGCAGCGTGTAGGTGATATTTGCGGATTGCGCGGCGCTTTGAATTTGAGTATAATTTGTACCACTTCCGCGCGGCTCCATTATACGGATAGCGCCCGCATTGTTTCCGCCGCTTATTTGAACTTGTCCAGGCGTGCGAAGTAGGATATTAGACGCGCCAACAACTATGCTATCGGCGGATGTTTTGCCGGTAATTATAGTTTGGCCTTCTAAATCCTTAACCTCAAGTGCATTTGCGCCGTTTGAATAATCCAGCTCAAAAGTACTATTTAACGCTACTGCAGCCTCGGTTCCAACAGGTATATCTCCATCACCGCCGTAAATACCATTTTTACCATCTATGGTAATTGTATGCGTAGTGGTATTTTCAGATAGCGTGATATTTGAGCCAGCGGATAAGGTAACAGTATTTGATCCGCTTGTATTAGATTGGATTAGACTTGTGCCTGATGTTCCGGCTCCTACTGAAAGTACGCCTTCATTTGTAACGCTTGCATCTGTTGCGCTTATTGTAATAGTATCGTTTAGCCGGGTTATTCCTATGCCGTTGCCCGGCTTAAATCCAACGTCCGAACCGGTATTGCTATTAAGAATAAAAACACCAAGCGTCTCTGAAAATGTTAAATTAGTAGCTCCGCCGCCGCCGCCTGTACCGCCTGCATTAATATGCGCCCAGGCTCCTGATCTATAATAGTACAGCGAATCACACCCATTAATTACAAATAGCGATTGCCCTTTGCCCGGCGTGTAAGCAGGTGCCGTGCATCCGCTAATTGTTTGAATACGCTCGCCTGTCAATTTCCACGATCCGCTGTAATAGGCATACAAATCAAGAGTTGCCGTGTCAATAGACCACAATGAGCCGTTGGCTGATGGCGTGTGCGTTGGCGCGTTGGTCGTGTAAGGAATGCCAGCCGTCCAGCGTATTTGCGCGTTTGCGGTCGCGGCAAAAATGAAAAGTGCAAAGAAAATTATTTGTCTCATGGCGTACCTATTTTTTTTATAACTCCTGCCGGGATTGCATCATTCCCGGAATCTACAATGTATAACTGTCCAAGTGTGCGGCCGTCTGCAATGGCTGCCGTGTCATCCATATACGGCCCGTAAACCTGAAGAAAGTTTGCGCCGCTCGGAATAACTATTTTTCCGTCAAATGTGCCGACGGTATTACCGCGCATTAAGCGGATTGTGTAATCACAACTTACGCGGTATTCCTTTGGCTTCTCCTCCCAAACGTCGGTTTGGCCTTCGTAATCTATGCCGTCTATACTGATTATGTTTGAGGCTATCAATATGTCGCCTCGGTAGTAATCTATTGCGGTGCGCACCAGTTCGCTAATATCCTGCGCCTGTCCGTATGTCGTGGCATAACAGTCTATTTGCACCATCGCCATATCTACGTCCGAAGGTGCGGATTTAGTCGGGTTAGGGTCAACACGAATGATGTTAACAGCGACGGCCGGTAAGGTGTATTGCTCCGGGAATACGCCCGGAAATACACGGTTTTGCAGCGCCGTATTTGCCGCCGTGTTATCTGCTATCAATGCCCGGATTGGTCCACTTACATTCATAAAATTACCTTTAAAACGCCTTCGGGTATCGCGTCGTTACCTTTGTCCACAATATATATTTGGCCTGCTGCAAGTCCGTCTGTTATGGCTGCTGCATCATCAATGTACTTTGAAAGATTGTTTACCGTCCACCGGCCTAAGGTTGTGTTCCAGTTTAGGATGCCCCAAGCGCTTACGCCGCCCGGTAAATTGCTGGAGGAAGAAAGCGGCTTCTTTATTATAAAGGAGCCTAACGGATAGTCTAATAGAAGGCTTTGGCTTGCTGTGAAAATAGCGGTGTCCGCATCTTCGCTGTCTTGCGTTACTTCTAAATCTTCAAAGATGCCGTTGATTGGGTTAACAATGGTAATAACGTCGCCGTCTATAAAGTCGCCTGCATTAAGTACCTCGTTTACATTTATGCTGCTGATTGCCCCGGCTGTTATGCTCTCGCTTGTTGTTGCGTATGCGACCGGCCGCAAAATAGATGCCTTTGGGGATCCTACGCTCTCGGTGTCCGGCGGGCTACCTGTGCCTCCGCTTGTGGATGGTACATTGTCCTGCGACGGATCCGGCGCATCATATCGGTATTTCCGGCGCGGAAAAGGTGTAACAGGTACGCCCGTTGTTCCGTAGTTAAGTTGGAACCATTCGCCGTTTAACTCGTCACGGCTGGCGGAATAGGTGCCGCCTAAGAACAGGTACTTAATCGAATTAACGGCGAACGGTTTTTTAAGATCAAAGCCGCCCGTTAACGCGCCGTTCATCTTCCTGATCGGCGCGGCTTGTCCGTTGTACATGAATTCGGATAACAGCGATAATATCGGCTTTGTTGGCGTTGAATTACCAGCGCCCCAAACGGTTGTATTTGTTAGCGCGGTCGCTGATACGCCTGTTTTGAGGCGCCCAACCGTGTTAGCGTTAACAGCATCACCGATAACAGTTTCGGCCAAAATGAAAGCCGTGTTAACGCTACTGCCTGCTGTTTCTGTTTGATACACTACCTCGCTGTCGTTGAGGTAGGGTTGCCCAAATGTTAGCACTTCCATCCACGCATCATCAAACGCCCATGTTATATCGAAGTCGCCTAAGAATAGCGCATCACCGCCGGGTACTCCGTTTAGGCCGTATGCCGCTACAAGGTCGACGCTAAACTCGGCGCCCGCCGTGCCGGTGCCTTCTGTGATGGCCGGCGATGTGAAATTGACCGGTATATTATAGGTTGCCGTTTGATTGTCGGCCGGAATAGGCCACGCGGATGCTACAAATGATACGCGGCTTCCTGATCCGGTTGCCCATTCGGACGGTGCGTAGTTCCAGTTGTACGATGCGTAACTTACCTGCCTTAACAGATACTTTGTGCCGATTTTGATTTTGAACTCAAAGACAAATAACACTTGCTGATAGTCGTCGGCAAACGTATCATTTGTTACCGTCATTGCAAGGTTACCTGTTAGCCTTAACGTTGTTTGCGAACCAACACTTTCAATAGCCTGATATATTGTTAGGCTTTTGTTAGTGTTTGTAAACTGTGTGCCGCCTATGTAATTTATACGGTTGTTAACTTTGTGTACAACACGCGCATAACGTGCGGGCGGGAAAAAATCGTATGTTATTAGTGTTAGCCTGGCTCCGTTTGTTGTTTGATTTATTGTGTTTGATCCGTTAAGCGTCTCGTTTGAAAGATAGGTGCCGGATTTAGAATACTTCCGGGTTTCCACGTTCGTAGCAGTTCGGTACGGCACCTGCTCTACAAAATAAGCGCCGCCAACGTGATATATGCGGGCATGGAACGTCAGGCAGATATTGTAAAGGACTTCGTAACAAGATAGGTACTCCTTTTCGCCCTGGGTTTTGAAATCGTAAAAGGTCGCGTGATCCAGCCACGACAAATAAAACGGGTCGGCTGCCTTTGCCGGTGTCATCGAATCCTCCCACCAGTCCGCCGATGTTATTAAAAACACATCGCTGGCTCCATAATGTTCGTCAACGTGCGATAACTTTTTTAGCGCGTTTGTTAGATGCTCTGTTAGTCGCTTGTTATCGAAGTACGCTACGCCATTATTATTGTATGGAATGTTTTTTAGCGCGGATATTCCATCCGTTGCTTTGATTGTGAATAGGTAGGGAAATTGTATATCTTCAATGATAGATATATCTAACATTATCCGGCCTACCCATTGAAGATCAGCGCCAACACCGCGCGTTATCCTAAGCGTAAATCTACCTTCCTGCGATGCGGCTAAATCGGTGATTAGCGCTTCCGTTGTTACGTCGGTGATGTAAACGCCTACTTCGCACTCCGATCCAATTACGGGTGTCCACCGTTCGCCGTTTTCATTTGCGTAGCGAATATTAAATCCATAATCTGCCAACTTTACCTCGGTCGAAGTTCCGGCAAACTGGCTATCCCAAATCTCAACGTCAAACGCTGAGCCCCGGATGTTGTAAAATTGACTATGGAAGCGTTTGGCCATTATTTCGTTCTGCTACGTTGTTTTTGCGTTCGCTCTACTAATACCAATAAATCATTTCCGCTGATGCGCGTTTCTAAAGACATTTCGCCAGCCGGACTTATAAGGGACTTCAATTTTGATAGTGGCGCAATTACTTCCGGGTTTGTGGATGCGCCTGGATACTCGCCAACAAGTCCGAGCGTTGGCCCGTACACCACGCCGCCCTCGGCAAATTTAGCAGCGCCAACAACGCGCTTAAACACCGCGGATGCGATTGTACCTGCACCGGCTGCGATGGCAATACCAGCTGGCCCAAGTGCTGCAATGGCTGGATTTTTGGCCGCGTTTACTATTTGCTGTGCGACAAAAGCGCGTACAAGTTGGTCTATAATGGTTGAAATTGCATCTACCGAAGCAGATTTAAACGCCTCCCATCCGCTCGCGCCGGATTGAATAGCCGATGCAAAAGTGGATGCAAATGCGCTTATACCGGATGAGGCTACTAATTGCCTGTCAATAACTCCCTGCCAGCCTTCATCAGTTTGCTGTAAAAGTATGCCGGTTCTCGCTGCAAAATCCTCAACAGCTTTTTTGTATTCCTGAAGTTGAAGTTGTGCAGTTGTAAATATTTCAGCGCTTCTTGCGTTTGTAAGTTGTGCGGCTTGCGAAAAAGCATCTAAACCGGATGCCGCATCTTCCAATCCCGATTTCAGCCCATCGCCTAAAGTTTCAAGCGGCTTAAACTGTTCTTTGATGTCCTGTATTTGGCGCTTAATCTCTGCTGTGGAAAGCTCGGGTTCTACTGCTACTTTTATTGCAGGTGCGGTCGCTGGTGGCGCGGCCGTTCTCTTTGGTATAAAATCGCTTTGCTTTGATGTTTCTTTTATGAATGTCTGAAGTTGCTCTATTTGATTATTAAGCGATTTTTTTACGCGCTGCTCGTTATCTAATACCTGATCCTGCGCGGACTTTAAGGCTCCTTTAAGCGCGTTACCGGCCTGTGCGCCGTTGAGCAAAAAACTACCAAATGATTTAAGCGCTATTGTAGTGCTTTGCCCAAATGTGAGTTTGCTTTCATCTTTAAGGTCAATTAATTCATTTTTTAGTTTGGCTATCTGATTAATCGCCTCTTTGACCTGCGCCTGCCTAATAAGTTCGGCCGTATAGTCTTCTGATGATGCCTTTAAGTCTCGGTACAAAGTAGTCTCGGCTCTTAAATTACCAAACCTATCTTTATCAATCTCTCCTAATCTGTTTAAAATTGCCTGGCGCTCTTTAAGCGTGATGCCTTCTTTTCTGTATAGTTCAACTAATTGATTAACTTCTTCGGCCTGCCCGCTTACGCTTTCTTTGCCCGCCTGCAATACCTTATTAAATTCCTGTTGCGCCTTTGCTGCATCTGTGCTGGCACTTGTGTAAGCAAACAACGCCGCACCAAGTGCAACTACTACGCCAACGGCTAAACCTATTACCGTTGTTTTGGTGGCCAAATCCAGCGCCCTAAATGCGGTGATCAAATTGCGGATGCCGGTTGCGCCGCCTGCTAAAGAGCGTGCAAGTTCGGCGTTTAGGAAGCGAGCAAATTTAGCCAGTTCGACGGTCGTGTTTATGTAGGTAGTTGCAAGTTGCCGCCCCAACAATATCCCCGGCCCTAAAGCGATGGCGAATGCACCAAGAGAAAAAATAAGCCTTTGCACTTCCGGCGATGCCTTTGAAAAGGAATCCGCGATGCCTGAGACAAAATCCGAAAACTTGTTTAGTGCGCCGGTAATATCAAAAGCGGAGTTTAGCGAATCGCCTATTTTGGCGGCCGCTTCTTTTACCGCAACTTGTGCATTTTGGATTGCGTTTGCAATGCCGCCTGCTACGCGCGGCGCTTTTGCAAGTTTTTCCGTTAAACGCATCACCAACTCCTCGGCGCTGATATTTAACTTTCGCAGGCCCTCCGCATCAGCCGTACCGAATGCAGTTACAAGCGCCTTGCTGATTGATGGCATATTTTCTTTGAGGATTATCAAATCCTCATTTAAAATTTTGCCCTTACCAATTATCTGCGAAATTTGTCGGGTTACGCCCTCCAGGTTTTTCGCCGTACCGCCCGCCGCTGCTATGCCGTTTGCAAATTGTGCGATGGTTTCGCGGGCTTGTTCAGCGGATAGCCCAACGGATTGCAGGCGGAGGCTACCTTGCACCGCCTGTTCAAAGTCAATGCCAGGCGCTTTGGCTACTTCGCGTAACTTTTCAAGTTCTTCTCTCGCTTGTTGAATACTATATCCGGCATCCGTCATAGTGGCCTCCAGTCCCAATCGGAGGCGCTCAAATTCCCCGGCCGCTACAATAGCGGCGCCTCCAAGCCCAACAAGCGGCGCGGTCAAAGCAAGGGATAAACTATTACCAATATCGGATAGCCTGTCTGAAGCGGACTGCAAACTACGTTCGACGTTTTTTACCTCGCGGTTGAATTCGCGGGTTGAAAGTCGAAGGACTACATTTAAATCAGTTAGTGCCATTCTCTATTTGCAGTTTTTGAAGCGCTAAATCCATCGCATCTAATAGCGGTTTTGCCGCTTCCAAATCCACGTCTTTAATTTCTATTTTTTTATCCCACGGCAACGGCCAAAACTTCTTTATGTTGGGCGTTGGCTTAACGCGGCCGGAATGCGCTGCAAAGTAGGCTATCGCGCGCGCAAATTCGGCAAACGTTTTTTCCTCAGACTTCTTTGCTGTGATTCGGGCATGCAGGTATGCAGGCGTTGTGCGCCAAAACTCCGCTTCACTCATGCCCGCGTATGCGGCGGCGGCCATTAGTCTTTGCCAGTAGCCGCCGCCGCTTTCTTCTTTTTTTCTCCTTCGCCCTCCGCGGCTTCGTCGTGCGGAATGGCGAATGCGTCGTTTAGCAAGCGTGCAAATTTCTCAGTTACATCCGGCTCGGTCGCTATCCAAGTCGCTACATCGCGCGGCCTAAAGTCAACCGTACCGGCTTTTTCGCGAATTGGAACGGACAGCGCCGTGTATAGCAGGTCAACAACCTTTACAAGGCTTGCGCCGGCCGTAATGTCGTTTATGTCAGCGTGGAGCGCGCGGCCGGTTGTGATCTCATAATCGTATGCGATTCCCATATCCAGCCAAATTTGGCGCTCTTTGCCTCCGATCTTAATTGTAGCCATGTGTTTTGTTTGTTTCGTTTTTTGCGTTTAGGACGTGGTAAACTCGTTGAGCGCGCCTGATCCCTGAATCGAAAATGAGAACGTCGAATCTTCGTTGTCCGGCGTGTCTCCCGATAAGGACGTAATGAAGCCGGTGCCGCTGTAGCCCTTGTCGCCTGCGACGGTGGACTGCCAGGCTACTGCCAGCGATGATCCGTTTTTCCAAGCGGTGTACAGCGCGCTGAATCCTTTTGTGGCGTCGAATGCCAGTTTGGCCTCGCCTCCGAGCGTCCAAGAGGTACGGCCTGCAAGAAAAGCGGCGGCATTGCCAACGGTGTCTTTGCAGGTGGATTCGCGCGGCTCCATCGTCATCTCGATGGTGCTGTTTGTTTGGCAGGTCACGGCCGTGCTGTCCACGAATATTTTAATGATGCGGCCGTTAACAGTTCCAGTAGTGGGCATGATAAATAATTTTTAGGTTTGAAAATCGGCCGGTGTCGGCTTTTCGTTTTGCCCGTTTCGTTTTTTTTATCTTTAGTTTTGTTTTGCTTTCAAATTGTCCGGATTGATCGGGTGGGTGCATTCGCCGTATAGTTCGGCATTTTGCAATTTGCAAGCCGTATCCTGTGGCACCCATACGGCCGTTCCGGATTCCATCATTTCCTGCGCGTTGTTGAACTCCGCGACGGCTCCAGCCGGGATGCCTTTGTATTCTTTGAGTAGTTTTAGCCTCATATTTGCTTTAACCTGTTTTCAAGTCTCCGTAGAATTATTGCGTATGCTCTCGGACGTGCAGCCCTTGCGCCTCGTGATCTGATATTTTGGGGCTTTATGCCGATTGCAGGAGCGCCTCTGTCCACAAATCGAAAATAGTATCCATCCGTCCTGCTTCCGCTAAATTTACCGGATTTTGAGCCTTCTATTCGCGGCCCGATAACTGCACCTGCAATTCTTTTTAATTCCAAGTCCTGTACCGACCTTCTAAGATTGCCTGGGTAATATTCTGCTACCCTTCGCCCGCCTTTATACCGATAATGCCGTTTGCTATAAACCGGTGTCCGTGCTGCTATTTCACGGGCTGTAAGTTCGGCTGCTGGTTTTACTATTTTTTGCGCTTCCTTTGATAAATCCTTACTCCAGCGCTCCAGTTGTTGCACCATCTTTGCCGCATCCGCGTTAAACTTCCTCAAATCAATTTGTAAAGGACGTGCCATTACTTACGAAGCATTGTTACAAATTTAGTAAATCGCTTTCGGCCTTCGTGTTCAATGTTTTCAATGTCGTAAACGTCATTTTCATAAATAATCCGGTCTTTAGCGTCGTAATCCGTGGTGTATCGAACGGTGAAAAAAACCGGTCGGTATTCTTTTACCGTTGCCTCTTTATACGTTTCGATTTGCCCGGTTGTACTATATTCTACCTTTGTCCATAACGTTTCAGCGGTTGCCCACGTCTTTATTAATTCGCCGTATGCGTTTGGCGCTTCCGTTGCCGTCTGGATTTCAATGCGCTCATCCAAACTCCCGATCTTCGTTTTTTTTCCGCTAAGGTTCTCCATTACGCAATTACCTTTTCGCAGAATAATGCGTTGTGATAAGATCGGATCCGCGGATCGTTGCTGCCGGATATTGGTATATCCTCTCGGTTCTCATACCAAAAGGCTAAAAGTAGTTTCATCCCGATTTTAAACGTTTCCGGAACGGCGGCCGCATTTGCAAATCCGGATGCGTATTCAACCGTCACGGCGTTTGGATATTCGCCGGTTGTAGGCCAATTTTTGCCCGGATTTACTACAATGCGTGAAGGTCGGCTAATAATGTCAGCCGTGTAGTCCGATGCGGACAGCGTTTCCAAATCTCCGTCGGTATCCGCGTATTTTACGCTTATTACGCTTGTGGGCTGAAAATAAAGCTGTAGTATGCCGTTTGCCGGAAAATAGTCATGGTATTCCTTTACGGTTTGCGTGATCAGCAAACGACCTGTATATTTCTCCGTATGGATACGCGCTGCTTTAATGAGCGCGGTGATCAGCGCGTCATCAGCCGACGTACTTACCTTTAGCCATTCTTTGGCTTCGGATAGCGTGATCGGCTCGGTTGCGGGTTCAACGGTTATCTGCCACGTCATTTTTTACGGCGTTCGTATTTTTTGGTTGAGGATTCCGGCGTCTCATACGGACTAAACTCCGGCTCCGTCAATATTAGTACAACTTTAAGGCCTTCCAGCCTTTTCGCGGCTTCTATGGATACGGCCGCAACTTCGCCGAAGTTGTAGCCGTATCCATATTGAACGCCGCTTTTTATAAATCTAACTGTCACCATTACGACGGGTACAGTTCGTCACATTTGCAGAATGATTCGACGTGGCGAACGCCGTGGTCAAACCAAGCGTTGATGATGATTTCAACCGTGGCTTCTTTGCCCTTCGTGTAAGGGTTGATAAGCAGGTCAACACCGCCCCATTGTGCAATGATAAGTTCGCTCCAGTTGCCGAATACACCGCCGTGGAGCACGCTGCTGTAAGCGCCTTTGGTAAGGTTTTTAGGCATCAAGTTGTTGGCCATTGCACGGTATCCGTTAACCAAAGCGCCGCTGTTCGGCCCTTCCCAAATGAAGCCATTGCCAGCATCATCGCGCTTTGTGGTTTTGAGTTTGCCCGCGACTTGTGGCGTAAACAGGTAACCAAGCGTGCCCATGTCGGCATTGTCGGCCGCTACCTCAGTCTCAAAGGCAACGGTAAGCGCCCAGGTCAAATTACCGCCGTTCACGCCGATGGTGATGTCGTTCACGTTGGCCAAATTGAATATACCGGTGTTGTCCGAGTTGGTAAAGCACTCCTCCTCCAGTTTGCGGAACAGCGCTTCGTTCAGCCGGTTGCGCACAAAGTTTTCCATCGCAATCGAGGATTGCAGGATCACTTGCTTTGATACGTCGGTGAATGCCGTGTAGCGCACCGGTGCCAGTTGCAGGCGGTCAAATGTCGGGTCTGTTTCATCAGCGGCCGCTACCTCGGTTTTGCGGCCAACGGTCGCGGCGGCATTATTGCGCGGAAAGTCGATGTTTCCGGTTTGGCCGGGAAGGTAGGTTGCGCCCATCTCCAAAACGGAAAGACGCGGATCAAGAAACGGGATCAGTTCGCCGATTTCGGTTTGTACCGTGAAGCCGCCGGCCGTTGTGGTGCCTGCGAGCATATCGCGCTTTTCCATTTTCCGCTGCTGGGATACCATCCAAGCGGGTAGGGTGATGTTGCCGGTGCCGTACTTGTCAATGCCGTTGTTGCGGGCTTCGCGTTTGCCTTCCTGATCAATCTCAGCGCAAAAGCCGGATAGGCTTTCATGGCGCATGATTTGGCGCGCGGCGTCGAACATCGAGAACATTTTGGCGGCCTTCTCTTCGTTGTCGCCCCGGTTCTCTTGTTTGAGGTAATTGACCGTAATCGGGTTGCTGGCTGTGGTGGTTGCCGATCGTTGGTCTTGTCCGGATTTGTAGGTGCTGGTAGCCATTTCCAGCTGTTCAAATTCCGCAAATCGCTTTTCGGCGGATTGCGCGTCTGCAAGTGATTTTTTGGCGTTATCGAGGGCGGATTGTTCTGCATCGCCCCATACGCCAGTTTCGGCTTTCGCCCGCAGTTCAGCAATCTTTGCTGCTGCTTCGGCGGCTGCCTGCTGTGCCTCTACTTTGTTTTTCATAGCGTGGTAAAAATTTTATTGGTATGAGGCGAGGATGCAATCGATCTCCGCCAGTTTAGCCTGTTTGTTAAATTGCGTTTTTTCGTATGTTTCCTTTGATCTCTTTGCGGCCGTCGTGTCCGGATTTGCTGGGAATGTTACCGGCGATGCATCGAAAACTTGATACACGCGCTTAATCACGCGGTGATCTTTGCCGTTTTTGCGCGTCCATTCATCCGGCATTTCATCCTTTTCGTACTTCAGCATGAAGCCCCATGAACTTTGCGAAATATCCCCGCGCTCAAGTGCTACGCGCACGTTTTGGCCGTTTGGACTATCGGGTAGTTCGGCTTCGTAATAAAGTCCGGTATCATCCACCATCACCTTTGCGGTGCCTGCTTTGGTTCGGCCCAAAATGATGTTTGGATCGTGGTTTAGCAATATCCGCACGTCGGATAGGTCGGCGTTATTTAGCGCTTCTCGGCTGATCTCTTCTGTGAACCAGCCCATATCGTATTCAGCGCCAAATTTAAGGCCGTAACCCCGTACAACGGTTTTGCCGTCGTCTTTGGTGCGTATCTCAAAATCTGATACGGTATATCTACGCTCTACACTCATAGTTCAATGGTTTGAGGCGTTGCCGCCGGTTGTTCTTCGATGTCGTCATCCGGTTCTTCTACGTCCGGCGTATCCGGCGTATCCGGCTCATCCGGTTCTTCCATTTCCGGCGCTTCTGCCTTTTCTGCCTTTGCTTCCAACAACTCCGCCAGCATGGCTACCGGTGCCATATTTTGTTGGATGTACCTGTCGTTACCATCCGGCTGAGTAGGCAGGTTAAGGCGCTGCCTCCATTCGTTTTGGGTCATTATCCCGTTTTGGATCGTGCTGCTGATCAGTTGCGCCGTGCTTTGGCTGTCACCCATCCGGACAAACGTATAGTCGAACTGCACAAAGGCCCGCTTTTTTTCGCGTTCGATCCGGGTAAACAACTTGTAGTTAAACTCCTGCTCTATTTTTTGCGTCCAAGTCGGAAGGCAATGTGTGTAAAAATCATTTTCCTGCTGTTCGATGTTTGAGTAAGTCGAACGGTCAAGACTGGAAAGCATGTGCAGCGGAATCTTAAATATCCGGCTGCAATCTTCCACGCTCAAATTTCGGAAGTCAACTAATGCAGCCTCTTGTGGCCCCAAACTAAACTTCTCAAATTTCACCCCGGCATCCAACACCATCACCCGCCCGGCGTTATCCGATCCGGCGTAATCGCTGGCAAACTTGCTTTGCGCCCGTTCGGCCTGCTCTTTTGTTAGCGCGTTCGGATAAACAAGCGCACCCGATACAGCTGCGCCTTTCTCAAAGAATGTCTTTGTGTAATTTTGGGCGCTCAGCGCCGCTCCGAATCCGTCTTTGTGAGTCAATGTCAGGCGTTCGCCTTTCATGCCGTTGAAAGTAACGCCTTTGATGTGGATCACCTCATACGATTGCAGCGTGGCTACAATCGTCATCCCGCTTGTTACATCGGTCGGTGCCGGATTGCCCCAAACATGATATACAAGTGATCCGGATTGCAAAAGTTCAATGGTGACAATTTCGCGCGGAATATGCTCAAGTGCATACGGCACACCGTTTGAAAAGTGGATGCGGGCAAAGCCGTCACCCATGCAGGCATTTGCAATCAGCGCGCTAAGGAAGTCGAACTTACTATAATGCGCGTGCGGGCGCTCGCTTAGCAGGTATTGTAGCGGGTGATTCGGCGTCTTGATATTCCCATCCGGCGTCCGGCGGTAAATATCCAACGGTAACATGGCTACGCCTTCGCTGATATACCGGATTGCGCTCCAGACTGGTGAAAGTCCGAGAATACTTTTATCCGTTGCCCTGGTTGGCGTGCTGGGTAAAAAGCGAGCGCGCTCCATCACGAAGTTTTGACCCGTGAAAGAGCGCGTTTGCCTCTTAAAAGATATATCCCAGCCAAATATTTTCACTCGCAAAATTTGCTACAAAAATACGGCCGCACCTATTGCAAATAGGCATTTAGATTATTTGCAAATTATTTTATTTTGTCGCATTTAAGCAGCACATTTTTTCCGAGTTCGCCTCGCTTGTAATTGGACAAAGCAACGGCAAAGGAATGATAATTTGTAAATCGCCTAAAGCCGCCCGTTTGTATAGATAAATCGAGCTCGGTGGACTCCCATGCTTTGCGTGCGCTTCGGCCTTCGCCCAGGTGAAAGCCATACCGAGCAAAATAGTTAGCGTTGTGAATTAAGGACATTCTAATAGTGATTTTAGTCTCAGTTCGGCCAATTTGTAAAGGTTGTAATTATCATAAATTACATCCCGGCTCATTTTCCATTTGCGCTTCAGTAGGTTGGTATCAAAATCGAAATCCGGCAAACAATACTCCCATCCCGGTTTGCCCGCGTAATTGGTTACACACACCCCGCCTGCCATTGTCGCCTCCAACCATGCAATATTGGATTTGCCGTCGTTAAACCTGCAATCATACAAAGGCTTCCACATGATATTGATGCCGGAACCCTTTAGGAAATCCATATACTTTAGGATATTGTCGTATTTTAGGAATACGGATTTCGGTGTAACGGTCGGCACCGGCATCCAGCCCATCCACAACCATTTATCCGGAATATCTTTTATTTTGTCGTACCAACCGGAAGCCCACATTTGGAGCGTCGCGTCAATGTATTGCTGCTCGCGTCCACGCCATGCAGCGATGCGGTTGTTTGGCGCTGGCTCGGTCGGCAAATCGGATGGAAGTATCGCGTTGGGTATCACCCATGCATCATCGCGGCCAAAAGTCTGCGCTATGCTTTCGGTTGAACACCATAACACATCTGCGACGGCGGCTGCCGATTTGATAACCTTTTGGCGGCCTTCGTCGTAAAATGTTCCGAATGCCGGGTGCATAGCCGGGATGTTTAACAGGTCGTCATCGTAGTCAACTGCTACCTTCAGCCCGCATTTTTTGGCCGTTGCAATGAGTTCCATTTCCGGCGCTTTAGACGGCCGTGCCATAATAAGCCAATCGTAGGCCATGAGGTCGCCTTCCTGAACCTTATCTTTTACGTCCCACGTAAATCCGTTTTTAATGCCAGTGTGCATTTGCCGCATAATTTGCAGCGGCCGATATAGCCTCCAGTAGTTAACAGGTGCAAGGCTTGTTGGCTCAACAATTAGCGCTTTTATCATTGTGTTGCGTTTTAGATAAATTTCGGGAAATCATCATCTTCGATTTCCTGTTGATCGGTAAATAAATCTTTGAGAAATTTGATAACCATCAATAGGCCGATCAAACCGGCGGCCAAATAAGCGTATGTAAGCATCCTTCGTATAGTTTTTCTACAAACGTATCGCCCTGTTCCTGCCATGTTTTGAAGTTACGAGCGTGCGCATGGCCTTCAAATTCGGGGTTGTTGGCCATTGCCCGCATGTACTGCGTGGTTTTGCGGTAAAATTGCTCATACGACCTGATCGGATAGTGCTTATAATATGCACCTCCAATATCCCCGGCAACCATTTTGGTGTTTTCAACAAAATGGTTGCCGTGTGTTATCACCCAATCAGCGGCAAACCGCCCAAACGTTTTTTGCTGCGGCTCGTGGATTTTTTCACCGGTTGGAAATATATCCAAATAAGGAATTAAGTAGGCGCAAAAATGATAGTCCGATCGTAAACATGCAAGCCAGTCTTGTATTTGGTCAAATTCTTCCGGCAAAGATAGTTGCTCATCTGCATCTATTGGAAATATCCAATCGCATCCGTCCGCTAGCGCTGTATTTTTTATAGGGTTATACCATGCCTTTGCAATGTAATTGTCGTGCGGGTTGTGGTAAAATTTTACGTTTACTTTGTGGAACTGAAAAGCAAACAACTCCGCTTCCTGTTGGCTTTTATCGTTACTGTTGTTGTCAATGAGATAAAAATTGCGGATGCCGAGGTTATACCAATGTTTTAAAGTTTGGTACAAAATATCCTCCTCATCCCGATACATCATTATTACGGCTGGCTTCATTATGCAATAGGTTTGATTAAGTAAGTAAATCCGTTTCCTACTTTGTCGTCTGTGGACAGCATATCCACCACCTCAAATCCAAAATGCAAAAGCATGGCTTCAAATGAGGCAGGCGTCCATATGGAATAGTGCTCATGCGAATCGTCTTTTGGCGACGGAATAATACCAGCGTGCCGGTCGATAAATTCCTGCAAATCGGTCAACGGTTTATTCCGGTCGCTTTCAAGTGCGTACCGATGTGGCACAATCACATAGATATATTGCTTTGCTATGCGGCTCCATTCTTTTAAGGCTGCGATTGGATCGAATATGTGTTCGATAACGTGCGAGGAAATTACAAAGTCAAAGGATTTATCCGGCACCGGAATATTACAGCCCTCTGCCACTATATCTACATTTATGGCTTCGCCGCACATTTGCACTTCCATTTCTTTGAATACCGTGGTAAGGTCATCGGTATAGTCAACGTTTAGCGTGTCCAGTCCGAAGGCATTGTGTGCCGATCCGCCGATCTCTAAGCCCTTTAGGCCATCGAGCCATTTATGCGCGTGCTGCGATTCCGGAAATTTAAAACTCATATCGTAATAAGTTGGGTTTCTTCGTCAAACAAATAAGAGCCGCCAACGTTACGGCTGCCCTCAACAGCCAACGCTAAGGCCATCAGCGCCGCTACCACGCCGTCTATTTTGGCATCCCGGCGCACGCGGTCGGGCTTTCGGTTGCCAGCCGGATCGCGTGTTAGTTCCACGTTGCTCATCATCCAGCGCATCACCGGGTTGCCGTCATGAACAAGGCGCTTTTTGCCTAACAGGCTCTCAAAGTCCGTTATGGCTGGAGACATAGTACGGTATCCCTGCCTTACCTCGTATATGGTCATTCCTACCTCCGCTAATTTTAGCAGGTTGGTTTTGCTGCCCCACGGGTCAATGGCAACGGCATCTATTTTGTAATCTTTTCCATACGTTTGCGCCGTCTCTTCAATCACCGCTTCAATATCCACCATATCGCCATTTGTTAGCGTGATCCAGCCGTCGCGCGCCCATTGTCGAATAGGAATACCGGCGGCCGTGCTGAGCGCGTCGGCTCGGTCATCCGGGAACCAAAAGTGCCAGCGCATGTAGTATTCACCTTCGTATTCGTTCGGCGGAAATACGATGCATAGCGCCGTAAAGTCGTACACCTCGGCGAAGTCAAATCCGGCAAAGCAGCGCATGCCGGTAAAGTCACGCCAATTAACGGGCTGTTCAAGTGCCTGCCATTTCTCCGCTTGTATCCAAGTGGATGAGGACGAAGTCCAAACGTTTAGGTTTTTTGTGAGAAAATGTACCTCCGCCGCTTGTCCTTCGTTTATGGCTTTCGTGTATTCGGCCTCCATAAATTCCCAAGACGGACTGATACCAATATGCGGGTTTGCTTTTTTCCAAACCTTCCGGTCTTTGAAGTCATCTTTTTCATCCAGCGTATAAATAGCTGCAAAAAACGTATGGTCTTCTTTCACCCCGTCCAATATTTGGCAGGCTGTTTTGCGTAACTGGTAACAAGGCCCTTCAATATTGAATCCGGCCGTTGTGATCACAAAGGACAAAGGCTGCGAGCGCGCGCCCATCCCCGTTTCCAACACCTTTAGTACCTTGTTATCCGGATGTTCGTGGTATTCGTCAATGATAGCGATGTGCGGGCTGTGGCCATCGAGCGTTTTAGCATCGCTGGATAGTGGTGCAATTTTGCCTTGCGTTTCAAGATTCACAATACTGTGGGCAAACACGCGGATGCGCTTTGCAATGGCCGGCGAATCCTGACAAAGCCGGGTAACCATATCTTTGCACACATCGAATACGATGCGCGCCTGGTCTCGTGTTGTTGCAGCGCTGTAAACCTCCGCACGGCTTTCGTTATCCATCAGTAGCCCGATTAACTGGATAACGGACGCCATGAAACTTTTGCCGTTTTTACGAGCAACCTCACAATAGGCGCGACGGAAGCGGCGGTGTCCGGTTTCGGCATTTTTCCAGCCAAAAACAACGGCCAAAATAAAACACTGATCCGGTTCCGGGTCGAATAGTTGCCCGGCCCACTTACCTGAAACGTGGCGAAGCATGGAAGAAAAGCGGATAGCCTGGAATGCGGCCGCCCGGTCAAAGTAGTACGGAAAGTTTGCCGTTATATCGCGCTTTAGGTCACTTTGCTGCCGTTTGCAGGCCAAAATAACCCATTTGCAAGCAATTTCTTTGCCCGATATAACGTCATCCATGTACTGTTCGTACCTCTCCATCATCACGCTTTAGGTTGCTTGCTTTTTGGTTTTTCGCTGTTAAATGCCGCCGTCATTTGCAAGAGCTCTTCAAACGGGTCTTTTTCCTTTTCCGGTGCCGCCTGGGTCTTTAACATGGTGGAGGTTCGAGGCGTGAATCCAAAATGTTCGTACACTCTAAGTATTTGCGCCTGGGTTTGCAGTTTTAGCCCGTATGCCGGATGCGGTTTGAGTTGGCCGCTGTCGGTTTGGAACGTGGCGCCCTCGGTTTGCAGTTGCTTGTTGAGGTCGTCCAGGTCGCTGCGAAGATTGCATAGCATTTCCACGGCGTCCAGGTGCTGAATTGTTAGGATATTGGTAATAATTAGTTTTTCGCAAAAATGATCCCAATACCTTATCCGGCGCAAATCCGTAAACGGTGGCGGCGGTATTTCGTTTAGCAATTCAAATTGTTTGCGGATACCATGCCGGTCTTTGCGGTATGTGCCGTCGCGGATGTGGTCTTTTGTCGGTTTGGGTGGTCGTGGCATAACTATAAAATTAAGCGTCTCGTTTTGACTATGTAAACGCGGGCTTGGGCAAGCGATTTTCCGCGATTAGCAAAAAAGTTTTTTTACCGCCCCTGCCTTGCTTTGCGTTGGCTGCCTGTCTTTGCGGCGTTACACGCTTTACAAAGGCCTTGCATATTATCCATATCCCACGCATCACCGCCATCTCGGATAGGCTTTATGTGGTCAACGGTATGAGTAGGCTCCGTGTTGCACATCCGGCACACCGGATCACGCTGCCTTATGAGGTTGCGGATGGTACGCCAACGCGATGTGTTATAGACGGTGTTGTATATCATGCGCTCATCCGCATTACGCGCACCGCTCCACGGCTCCGCTGCTGGCGCTATCCAATTAGGTCTTAATGTTGTGGGCTTCTTCGGCATCCTTATTAAGTTTAACCACAAATATACGGCTGTTATACTTTGGTCGTGTAAGATTTGTTTTCTTTTGCTTTTGCATCCGTGTTAAGTTGTATCCCAGCCATGCCAATTTTAAAGCGTCGCGGTCGTCCTGGGTGATAGCGGTGTAAGTTACCTGCAATTCTTTTGCCAAAAGTTTAGCCTTTGGCTCGTCTAACTTTGAGCCTTTATTCTTAGGACTAATGGGAAACACCTGATCGGCTCCGAATATCTCAGTACAGTAATCTGATACGATTTGGCTAACAGCCTGATTCGCTCCTACATTGCGAGCCTTACGCGCTATCTCGGCGCGTGTGCCTGTAAGGTCGAATGAAGCGTTTTGCAGATTACTGTTTTCAATCACCACGACGGTAAGGAATTCAGGGTATCTGTTAGAGTACATATCCAATATGCGAAAGCAGTCTGCCACGCCGTCGCAGTTATGAAAATTCATGGTGTTAGGTTCGGCGGACATGCCCAACTTGTTTATAACGCAAATCCGGAATCCGTTTTTACGGAATGCCGGGTCAATACCAATGTATATCATATATTTAGTTTGTAGGCTTCAATGTCTTTTACCAATCCGGCTTTGGCGCGTTCAAATTCACCGGCATCCAGCGCCCGATCAAATTCCGCTTTGGCCGTCTTTTGGTCGCACTTCCAAATTTGCTGGATTGCTATCTCCCACGTTCGGCGGGTAACGCAAACACCGAGCATGCGTTTTTTATAATCTAATCTTTCGGGCTGCTTTTTTAATAACATAATTCGGCTGAATAATTGATGTATTCTCTGTGATAGGTAAATACAAGCCAGGCACCGCCTAAAGGCTTTGGCGGCATCCCTTTTTCAATAGCCCATCCTTCGCCCGGCGTGTATTCATCTTTGTAAGTTCCAAGTTTGATATGTAACTGCTGATCTTGTATCAGCTCTCCAGTATCCCGTATTCGTATCCGGCTAATTGGAAATATCCATCGGTCGTGCGTGTGCCCCGATACTACGATCTTCGCGTCCGGCAAATACACGGCCTTCCGGTTGGTCTGAATTACGTCCTTTGTCACCGGCCCACCGCCTCCGTATCCATGATGGTAGGATAGCGGTATTGTGCGAGTGCCTCCTCCAGTTTCGCTGTCTACCTCAAAGCGCCATATTAACCAGCCGGAATAAGTACCGCGTTCGCAGCCTAACTTTTCGCATAGCCGGGTTGTCAGGTCGGTTTCATGGCGTCCGAGTATTGCGGTTTCATGGTTTCCCGGCGTAATAAACTTAATAACGTCTTTGTACGGCTCAAAAAAATGCGCGGTTGTATCAACCAGCGCATCTAAGTAGTTATTCGTTTGGTGTTCCGGTCTGAGTGCGCTTTTGTTGGCGCGCTTGTCGTATTTGCCTTGCATCGCACAAAAAAGGTCGCCGAATATCAATACCGGCGCGCTTTTTTCTTTGGCCTGTTGAAGATGCCGGATCAGGAGGTCGCGATTGCATTTAGGATTGTCGATGTGCAAATCCGATAATAGCAGCGCTCTAAACTCCCAATCCGGCTTTCTTACATACTTTACACGAAATTCGTGCGAATAAGACTTTAGTTTTTTGATTTCCATGCAGCGGCGGGTTTGTTGTTTCGCCGGTTAACGGTGCGGGTTTCTTTCTTTGCCCTGCTCAACTTTGGCGCAAAATCGTAAAATCATGAAGGCCAATATTACGATCAAAAGCAGGTCTAACACTTTCGGGTAGGCTCCTGTTAGCATTGTGATGCAAATTTAAGTGAAAAAATGAATTATTCGTAAATTATATCCAATACCTGCTGTTGCAGTTCGGAAAAGTTCGTATTAAGGATTTGTTGGTGATGGTGGCCGCTAAGAGCGTTATCAGAAAAGTGATCCGATCTTCCAAGCCCCGGCCGCACAATTTCGCGGATTTTTGCGCCCCGATCCATCAAAGCGTATAGTTCGTTTGGGAATCGAAGGTCATCAATTACCACAACGGCCCGATCACGGTATTTATCAATCTCTTTCATGGCTAAGTCCACCCAAATATCGGCGTGGATTTTAGAGCGGCCGAAATCGCCTATTAGCCGTAATAAGTCGCGTGGCGTGTTTCCGTATTTGTCAGGCAGCGCGCTTTTTAGTTCCATTTTGTCCATTTTTACGAGTTCAAAATGAACTTCGTATCCGGTGTAAATCGTCTGCAAGATTTGGTACACCGGATCAGCAAAGGAAATAATTACGGCGCGTTTGCCAAGTTCCGCTTGTATGATTTGTGCGGCGGTTGTTTTTCCGGCTCCCGGTTGGCCGGTGAATGCGATAATCATGTGTTGGGTCGCTTTTGTAGTGATTTAGTCCAATCGAAGTTTTTGGGCGGATTGCTTAAAAATCCAAAATGTAAATAATAATTCTTTACATCCGCAATCATTACAGCCCAATGGTCTTTAACTTTAGTAGGCTTTACTCTGTACCAAAAGGCCCACCCGGATTTGTCCACCGCAGCGTAATTGTATCCGGGTGGGCAAAATTCCCACGGGTACTTAATTTCATTCATGTGTTGGGTCTTTTTTGTAGTGATTGTTTCCACTCAAAGTCTTTCGGCGGATTATTTAAAAATCCAAGATGCAAATAACAGATTTCTAAATCTTCAGTCATTACAGCCCATTGGTTTACAACTCTGGTAGGCTTTACCCTGTACCAAAAGGCTTTGCCGTCTTTATCAATCGCGGCGTAATTGTAGCCAGGTGGGCAAAATTCCCACGGGTAATTGATTTGTTCCTGTTCCATGATTTCAATCCTTTTTTTTGTAAATCTTAATTCGTGCATCACGCTGATCCCGGTTAACAAAGAAGTTACTTTGTTCTTTGTATCCGGTGATCCAGTTATAACAACTCTTTGGCACGAAAAACTCTTTGTTTGGGTTTTCCCAGATCACGCGGTCGTTTTCCCAAGCCTTAATAAAATCACGGCGGTAAGTAGCGGGCAAAAATTCCGGATTTACTTCGCGTCCCTGCTCAAAGGCTTGCAAGGCTTCTGTAAGCGCATTGCGCTTTAGTTCGGGTTGGCCTTTGAGCTTATGCTTAATAAAGTCCAGCACTTGCGGCGGCTTAAATTTCTCGTTCATTATTTACGTTTTGATTGTCCTATAAATTCGATTGAAGTACACATGGAGCGGAGGCGGTCAAAAATCATCGGCGTAAAAGTTCTTTCTGCCTCGGATGGCGTCATGTTTGCAATGAAATGTGTGATTTGTCCGTAGCGCCGATGCCGATCGTATCTCGCTTCAATAATGGCTTCGTTAATGTCCAAGTCATCCCCAAAGCGTTTCACCGGCCCGGTGTAGCGGCCGAACTCATCGAAACAGCGGTCATAACGGCTGTTTAGCATCACCGGGTCATATTCGGCATCTGCTTTTGTTTTCGTGTATTCGCCTGACATGGAAGTGAATACAAACGTTTTTTGCAAATTGTGAGTGAAACAAAAGCATTCAAAAGCCTGCATCATTTCCGTTTTGCCGGTTCCGTTGCGGCCAAAGATAAACAGGCCTTTGGTTAGTGGATATTCGCACGTTGGGTCGTTAATATAATACTTAAGCATATTTCGGATTGTGTGCTTTTCGGTTTCATCAAACTTCCATGTAAAGTTTGGATCACGATCTATATGCCTTATTTGGTTGCCCCGGATTTTCAGTATTTCAAAAAAGGCTTCGCGAGCTTGCTCAAAGGTCATCGGCTGGCCAAATTCGCGGGTAAAAAATGGAGGCGGTAATTTGGCGGGTTTGCTAAATACCTTTTTCCAATATTCGATTTCGGCCTGCTCGGCTTCCGCTGATCGGGTGAAGCGGCGTTCGTGGCGCTTTGCAAACTCTTCTTCAAGTTGCCGGATTTTTTCTAAGTTTTCCATGCTATTGTATTATCAGTTGAATGCCTTTGCTCATGCGGTTTTTTGCGGCGTTATAATAGTCCTCATCAATTTCAAACCCGACGTAATCAAAGTTCATGCTTTCGCAGGCGATAAGGCT
>JBEIDF010000042.1:0-22271 GCA_040383605.1 Lewinellaceae bacterium | reverse complement strand
GAGCCAAAAAAGGATCCATTTTTCGCCAGACGAAGCGATTTTTTGCAGGCCATAGCAGCGCTATGGTCAAAAAAAATCGCAAAGTATGGCGGAAAATGGGACTTTTTGGGCCAGACAGCGATCCTGCTAACCAGTTACATTTTTGTTGGAAATCAAGCGAATAAGAAATAAACCAAAATACCCGAAAAATACCCAGCCAGGGCATACAAACTGATTTTCCGCAAATACCAGATAAAATCAATCTTTAACACCCCCATGGCCGCAACGCCGGCGGCAGAACCAATAATCAGCACGCTACCGCCGGTGCCGGCGCAATACGCCAATAATTCCCAAAACGGGTGATCCGTCGGAAACTGCGATAGCGGATACATCCCCATCGCCGCAGCGACCAGCGGCACATTGTCCACAATAGAAGATAACAACCCAATCAGGGTGTTGATCGCATAGATATTCCCAAATGTCCGGTCAAGTACGCCCGCCATCAAACGGAGATGCCCGGAGGTCTCCAACGCCGCAACCGCCAACAAAATGCCCAGAAAAAACAGGATACTCGGCGTATCTATCCGTCGCAATACCGCCACAACCGTCAGTGTTTTGCGGCTTTCCGACTCGTGATCGTTGTGCATCAATTCGGTCACAATCCAAAGCGCGCCCAACCCAAATAATATCCCAAGAAACGGCGGAAGGTGGGTCAGCGTCTTAAAAAAAGGCACAAAGAGCAAACTCATCACACCCAATGCGAATATGATCCGCTGCTGCCGAGGGGTCGTCTGATATCCATGACTGCCCTCTTCCTGATGCGCCAGTTTTTTAACATGGCCTTTCACCAAAAAAGAAGCAATGGTCAGGGGTACAAGGAGGCAGATGAACGAAGGAACAAATAATGCCTTTATCACATTCGAGGCGCTGATTTGCCCGCCAATCCACAACATGATGGTAGTCACATCGCCAATCGGCGACCAAGCCCCCCCGGCGTTGGCCGCAATAATGACAAAACCGGCAAGCAGCCACATATCCTCCTTCTGACTCGTTATCCGCCGAAGCAGCGCACTCATCACAATCGCAGTCGTCAGGTTGTCCAAAACCGCCGATAAGAAAAAGGAAACCAACGACAGAATCCACAGCAGCCGGACGCGGTTGGTGGTGGTAACTCGATCAGTTATTACCCGAAAACCGTCATGCGCGTCAATCAACTCCACCACCGTCATGGCGCCCAACAGAAAGAACAGAATACCGGAGATTTCGCCCAAATGCTCAAACAAAGCGTGGTCAATATACGAAACCGGGTTTTCCGCGCCGGCCGGCGCACCCTCCGCGGCCCCAAACAAAGGCATGGACTCAAACCCCAACACCAACAAAACCCAACACACCACGCCGGTAAGCACGGCAGTCGCCGCTTTATCAATCTTTAGCGGATGCTCCAAGGCGATTAACGCGTAGCCGACCACAAATGCGAGTACAATTAAAATAGATAACATAATTCAAGTTTTTCGGCCCTCGAAACGGTACTGCCGGTCGCATACACGGCAAAACAGATTCCAACCAAGCCAGATTATTCAGACATGCTCTTACGCGTAATTACTCCATGTTCGTCCCACTCCCCCCCTGTTCAAACTGCAACCGGGCCAAACTGCTATATAATCCGTTTTCGACGCCGGACAATTCCTGGTGGGTGCCCTGTTCTATGATCCGCCCTTTGTCGAGCACATAAATACAGTCGGCCTCCCGAATAGTCGCCAGGCGATGGGCAACAATAATGCTCGTGCGCCCCTCCATCAGGTTGTCGAGCGCCTCCTGCACCTGCTTTTCGCTCTCCGCGTCCAGCGAAGACGTCGCTTCGTCGAGCAACAATATCGCTGGATCGCGCAAAATGGCGCGGGCGATGGCAATCCGTTGGCGTTGACCGCCAGACAACTTGATGCCGCGCTCACCCACCACCGTCTCCAATCCCTCCGGAAAAGACTGGATGAAATTCCAGGCGTTGGCCTTGCGCGCCGCTTCGATGATCTCCGGTTCGTCGGCGCCCGGCTTGCCGTACAAAATATTCTCCCGAATCGTGCCGCCAAACAAAATGACCTCCTGCGGCACAATCGCAAAGTTGCTCCGATAAGAAGCCAACTCAAAATCGTCAATTTTCTGACCGGAAATTACAATTTCACCGCGGGAAACCTGATGAAATTGCAGTAATAGTTGCATAATTGTGGATTTCCCGGCGCCGCTCTGCCCAACTACCGCCACTTTCTGTCCCGCCTGAATACGCATGGAAACGCCTTTGAGCACCTCGATATCGGGCCGGGTCGGATAGGAAAAGTGTACCTCGCGAAACTCAATATCGCCGTCCAACCGACCGGCAGGGAGCCGAACTCCGGAGCGCGCCTCCGTCTCGGGTATGGCCCGCAAAATTTCTCGCACGCGCTCCGTAGCGCCTACCGCACTGACCAGTTCAGAGTAAAAATTCCCCAAACCGGCAATGGCGCCGCCAATCACCGCCGTAAAGGTTACAAATGAAATCAACTGCCCGGCAGTAATCTCGCCCTGCTGCACCATCCGCATACCCATCCAAATCACAAAAAACAAGGCGCCAAATAACACCGTGATAATAAAAACGGAAAACACTGCCCGCCCGCCGGCGTATTTCAAAGAAACCTGCACCACCCGGTTGTTGGTCTGCCGAAAACGCCCCACCTCAAACATCTCATTGGCAAATGCCTTTACGGCATGGATGGACTGCAGGGTCTCATCCAATATGGTGTTGGTCTCCGCTAATATTTCCTGCCGCTGTTTCGACAGGCGCCGCACGTACCACCCAAACACCATCGCCCCAACCACGATGATCGGAATAATCGCCAGCATGATGCCGGCCAGTTTCGGCGTCTGCCAGGCCAAAAAGAGAATCCCGCCGATCAATAAAATAATCTGCCGCACGAACTCCGCGAGGATGAAATACAGGGTATTGTATAGTTTCTCCAAATCGGTCGTCAGCCGGCTGACCAGCTCCCCCACCCTGCTTTTCTCGAAAAAAACTACGGGCAGGGAAATCAAACGCTGATACAACGCCAGGCGAATATCAGCGGTGCCGCGCTCGCTAACCTGCGCAAACAACTGCACGCGCGCATACGAAATAACACCCTGCGCGATCAGCACGCCGAGTAGCAGAAACGCGATTTTAGGCAAGTTGAGGTCGCCCAATACCGCCCTGCCCTGGGCCACGTCCAACATCACGCCCACCACCCACGGAAAAATCATGAAAACGCTGCTGGACAAAAAAAGCAACGCCATGCCGACCCAAAATTGCACGCGATAGGGCCGTATAAATTCAAAAATACCGAGGGCGTCCCGTAAATTTTCACGCGATATCTTTTTTCGCGATTCCACTTTTTTTTCCATCATTTATTTACAAGAGGTAAAATGCTGATTGTTTTTTATAAAAATAATATTCGATTGACGATGCTGCCGCTCCGCAAAGAACGACGCAAACTGCCGCCAAAACAGACCGCGGTTCATACGCTAACTCAAGCGCAATCCGTTCGATACCACCCGATCGGGCTGGATTAAAACAACGCTGCCGTCCGCTTGTTCCAATCCAAGCACCAAGACTTCCGAGATAAACGAGGCAATTTGTTTAGGCGGAAAATTCACCACGGCCAATACCTGCCGGCCGACCAGCGCGTCCGGTTCGTACAACGCGGTAATTTGGGCGCTGCTCTGCCGGACGCCGATCTCCGGCCCAAAATCAATCCGCAGACGATAGGCGGGCTTTCGCGCCTGGGGAAATGCCGACACCTCGATCAGGGTGCCCACGCGAATCTCTATTTTTAAAAAATCATTAAACTGTATCGTGTCCATTGCCAGGATTTCAAACCGCAAAGATGCAGTATGCGGCGGCATATTTTTTAAATACCAACCTTTGATATTGTAAAAATCTGTTACTTTTACCCCGACTGCAAATACAGTCTGCCTATGCAGCCCAGATATTTAGTACTCGCTTTGTTTGCCCTCTGGTCGCTCCTCTGTTGGTATTGGTACGTATGTATCATCAAACAGTGCTGCGAGCCGGATTTGGCCGTGGCGGAAGCGCAAATATCCGCCCGAGCACCGGAACCAACCACCCCGCCACCCGCTGACGCGTTTACGGAACGTAATGCACTGCCAGAAAATCAAACCTCGGCATCCACTGACGCCGGGTTCCCCGCCCCATCCGGAACGCTGGCGACGCCGCCCAACAAACTGGACCGCCCTTGTATCGAACGAACAGCCACCCAAGTTCGAATCTATCTTCCGCCCAACTACAAGCTGAATAAAAAATCCGCCGAACTGAATGCCTACCTGAAAAAACTAGCGCAGTACCTGATCGAATCCGGCCGGACGGTAACTATCACCGGGCATACCGACATGGTGGGGGACGCTGAAAAAAACCGCGCGCGCGGCTTACAACAAGCACAACAAATCAAAGAGATGCTGGTCGCACATCGCGTGCCCGATAAACAAATCGCCTGCCGCTCCATGGGCGAAAACAGGCCGATCGAAAGCAACGACACCCCGGAAGGCAGATACCTGAACCGCCGACTGGAAATAGAATAAAACCTAGTAATCAAACACTCAAACCAACTAACCTGCTCATGTTCGGACAAAGTGTTACCCTCAGCCCCGGCGTCGGCTCTTTTACCACCCATACGTTTGAGATATTCATTATGCTCGGCGTTGCGTTTCTTTTCGGACTCTGGCTGGGCTGGATCCTGTGGAGCCGCTTTAAGCAGCAATCAGACGCTATGCGCCTCGAGTTTAACAGCCTCCAGGCCGCAGTCGGCGTTTTTCGCAGCGAAAATGACCAATTAAAAAGTAAAATCATTGACTTGGAGGCGCAGTCCGCCGACTTGCACTCAAAACTCGCGCTCGCCGCAGATGAAACGCGCTTTCTGCAGGATCAAAATAAGGCGCGGGAAGAACGCCTCAAAACCCTGACCGCAGAAAACAGGCGGCTGATGATGGATCTCGGACTGGCCGCTACACCTGCCGGTACTGACCAACCCGCGCTGGAAATCGTCGCACCTGCGCCCGCCCCGGAACCCGCCCAGGAAATACCCGCAACACCCAAGCCGGAAAACGACGACTTGCAGGAAGCAGCCTGGCCGGCGGAAGAGCCGGCGAACCCGGGCGATTTCGAAGACGCCATAAACGCCCTCGCCGCCGAAATACCCTACAAACCAGCACCGCAGTTCAATATACCGCCACCGGAGACGAAGCCGAAAACGATCGAACCAATTGTTCCAACTTCGATTCTGCCCGCTTCAGAACAGGAACGCATAGATCCGCCCGCGATGGACGAACCGGAAGAGGTCGTGCCCCTGTACGTGATGGCTGGCCCGCGGGACGACCTTAAATTGGTAGAGGGCATCGGCCCGAAAATAGAAGAAATCTTGTATAAAAACGGCATACACACCTACGGCGAACTGTACCGCACGCCGGTGGCCCATCTCAAGGAAATTTTACGGGAAGCCGGCCCGCGCTACGCGCTGCACGACCCGGGCACCTGGTCGGCACAGGCCCTGTTGGCCGCGAACGGCGAATGGGATAACTTGAAAGCCTATCAGGAATTTTTGAATGCGGGCAAACGCCCGAAAATATAAGCAGCGATGCCCACAAGCAGCTGCGCTTGTGGGCATCGCCTATTTTTTTACGCATAAGCCTCGATCGGCGGGCAAACGCAGACCAGATTCCGGTCGCCATAAGCCTGATCAATGCGGCTGACGGTCGCCCAGAATTTCCAGCCCTCGCGGAGATAAGGCAAGGGGAAGGCCGCTTTTTCCCGACTGTATGGGTACGCCCAATTATCGGCACTGACCACGTCCAGGGTGTGCGGGGCGTTGTGCAGCACGTTGTCGTGCGCATCCGCCGTACCTTCGGCGATTTCATCAATTTCCTTGCGGATAGCCAGCAGCGCATCGCAGAAGCGGTCGAGCTCCGCCTTGCTTTCACTTTCCGTAGGTTCGATCATGATCGTGCCGGCTACGGGGAACGACAGCGTCGGCGCGTGGAACCCGTAATCCATCAGGCGCTTGGCCACGTCTTCGGCAGACACCAGCGATTTAAAGGGCCGCAGATCAAGGATTAATTCGTGTGCAGCACGGCCCATTTCTCCGGTGTAGAGCACCTGATAAGCGCCCTCTAAACGCATCTTGATGTAGTTTGCGTTAAGTATGGCGTAGCGCGTCGCATTGGTCAGCCCTTCCGGCCCCAGCAGTCGGATATAGGCGTACGAAATCAGCAGGATGCTGGCGCTGCCCCAGGGGGCGGCGCTGACGGCCGTTGCGCCGCGTTCGCCGCCGGTATTCGCCAGGACGTGTTTGGGCAGGTAGGGCGCCAAGTGGTTATTGCAGCAAATAGGCCCCATGCCGGGTCCGCCGCCGCCGTGCGGGATCGCGAAGGTTTTGTGCAAATTCAGATGGCACACATCGGCCCCGATAGCAGCCGGACTGGTAACGCCCACTTGGGCATTCATATTTGCGCCATCCATATAGACCATCCCGCCGTGCTGGTGAATGGTATCGCAAATTTCCTTGATGGCCGTCTCGAACACGCCGTGCGTACTTGGGTACGTCACCATCAGGCAAGAGAGGCGTTCGCTGTATTGTTCGGCCTTGGCTTTTAAGTCCGCCAGATCAATGTTGCCGCGCTCGTCGCAGCCAACAACAATAACCTCCATGCCGGCCATGACGGCGCTGGCAGGGTTGGTACCGTGGGCGGAGGAGGGAATCAGCGCCACATTCCGGTGGCTGTCGCCCCGGTCGAGGTGGTATGCCCGAATAATCATCAGACCGGCATATTCTCCTTGCGCGCCGGAATTGGGCTGCAGGGAACAGGCGTCAAAACCCGTCACTTCGCACAGATACTGCTCCAATTCGCGGATAATCTGGTGATAACCAGCTGCCTGGTCGGCAGGCGCAAAGGGGTGGATATTAGCCCAGGCTTCCCAGCTAACCGGAATCATTTCGGTAGCAGCGTTCAGTTTCATCGTGCAGGAACCCAGGGAGATCATGGAATGCATGAGCGACAAATCCCTGTTTTCCAAACGTTTGATGTAGCGCATCATATCGCTTTCCGTATGGTAAGCGTTAAAAACCGGGTGCGTCAGGTAGGACGTCTCGCGGCGCAGGGCGTCGGGAATGGCAACATGCGCCGCCGCTTCCGCAGGAATTTGCGCGCCAAACACGCCGGCGATATCCGACAGATCGGCCGCCGTCACCGTTTCGTCGAGGCTGATCTGAACGCCCTTATCCGAATAGAAAAAGTTAATACCTGCGGCTTCTGCATTTGGCCGGATATCCGCTTCTTTCGCCGCCACCAGCAAGGTATCAAAATAGTAATTATTCAGCACCGGGAAACCCGCCGTTTCGAGCGCGGCAGCCAGGGACGCGGCCATCTTGTGCGTACGCTGCGCAATGGCTTTGATGCCTTCCGGCCCGTGATATACGGCGTACATCGCGGCCATGTTGGCCAGCAAAGCCTGGGCTGTACAGATATTTGAGGTCGCTTTCTCCCGGCGGATATGCTGTTCCCGCGTTTGCAGGGCCATACGCAGGGCGCGTTTGCCTTTTACATCCACGGACACCCCGATGATCCGGCCCGGAATCAGGCGTTTGAACTCCTCCGAGCAGGCAAAGAACGCCGCATGCGGACCGCCAAAACCCATGGGTACGCCGAAACGCTGCGTATTGCCCACGGCGCAATCAGCGCCCCATTCGCCTGGCGGCTTGAGCATCGCCAGGCTGAGCATATCCGCCGCAACACATACATAAACGCTGCCGGCTTTCATTTTTTCTACAAAAGCGCGGTAATCCTCCACACTGCCGTGCGCATTCGGGTATTGCAAAAGTACGCCGAAAGTTTGCGGCGTGCATTCGTACGTCTTCCAGTCGCCAATGACCAGGCGAATACCGTAAGCTTCTGCGCGCGTGCGCAGCACGTCTATCGTTTGCGGGAACACCGTATCCGAGACAAAAAATTCCTGCAGTTCTTCCCCGTCCTTCGACCTTTTATTGCGCTCCGCATAAAACATGTGCATCGCCTCCGCCGCCGCCGTGGCTTCGTCGAGCAGCGAGGCATTTGCGATCGGCAGGCCGGTCAGGTCGCTCACCATCGTCTGAAAATTCAACAGGCTCTCCAGGCGGCCCTGCGCGATTTCGGCCTGATAGGGCGTGTATTGCGTGTACCAACCCGGATTTTGGAATACATTGCGCAGAATTACGCTCGGCGTAATCGTGCCGCTGTATCCAAGACCGATATAGCTGCGAAACACGTTATTTTTCGCAGCAATTTTTTTCAACTCACTCAGGTATTCAAACTCCGACAGCGGCGCCGGCAATTGCAGCGGCTTTTGTAGGCGAATTGTGTCGGGCACGGTTTCGTGGATCAGCTGATCGAGCGAATCCACCTGCAGGGCGTCCAACATAGCCCGGGTTTCTGCCTCGCCGGGCCCGATGTGGCGGCGTTCAAAGCGGTCTGGATGCGAAAATTGCGACATATACAAGCGATATGGAATGGTTAGGAGAATGTTGCCTTAATAATGGCCTCTTAAACGGTGCAAAAGTACGGATTGTTCTCAAAATTATTTCTTTACCTCGCAGCATGAAAAGCCTTGTCCGGCTCCTGTTTTTTAAAAATCTTTCCCGAACTTCGCCCGGTGAAGCGTTTTCCCGCTAAATTGTTGCTTTTTGGAGAGTATATACTGCTCCTTGGCGCGCCCGCCCTGGCGATGCCCCTCGCCGCTTTTTCCGGCCGCTGGCGAAAATCGGACGACCGGCCCTGCCCCCACCCTATTGATCCGGATTTTGTGTGGAGCGAAGCGCTGGCGCAAGCCGGCGTGAACCGGGCGAGACTGGAAGCCGATCTGCGGTCTGGGCTTTGTTTCGACTCCACGATTCCGACGGGATACGGCCTGGGCAGCTCCGGCGCCTTGTGCGCAGCAATTTACAGCCGGTACGTCCGAAAAAAAGAAACTGACCCGACCCTGCTGAAAGATATTTTCGCTGCGATGGAATCCTGGTTCCACGGGCAGAGTTCGGGACTGGATCCCCTGACCAGTTACCTCAACTGTCCGCTGCTTATCACCCGCGATGTCGGCGTACAGATTTTTGAAGGCGGCGCCTGGCAGCAGGACGAAGCGCCGGTGGTATTTCTCCTCGATTCCGGCGTACCCAGGCAAACCAGCACGCTGGTGCGCTGGTTTTTGGACGCACAGAAAACGGCTGATTTCGGCGGCATGCTTCGCCAGGCATATCTTCCCGCCCACACGCAGCTGATGGACGCCTGGGGCCGGGCCGACGCTGTCGCTTTTTGGCCTGCTTTACACACAATTTCGCGGCTGCAAATTGCCCACTTTACGCCGATGATCCCCGCGGGACTTCGGGAGATCTGGACTGCCAACCTGCAAAATCCGGATATCGCGTTCAAAATCTGCGGCGCCGGCGGCGGCGGATTCCTGTTGGGCTTCGCGCGGACGCGCGCGGCGGCGATTGCGGTGGCGCCCGATATTATTTTCCCATTCGACAAACCGGACACCCATGCAAAGCGGCGGGGCTGAACAAAACCTGCGTGCCGCCTGGGGCTGGTTGGCGCTGTTAGGCATCCTTGCAATCGGACAGCATTTTTTGGCGAACGGCAGGCCGTTGTACTGCCGGATCGGCGACACGGCGTATTTTCCAGGACTCCGCCTGATCTGGGCCGCGCCGGAGCGGCCTTATGGCGTGCCCGTGCTCGATTCGATCGCCCGCGATCCCCTGCAATGGAAAACCTACCCGTACCAATCCGCCGTGTTCGCCCCCATTCCCTTCACCCCGGGAGAATGGTTTCCGCGGCCGACCTGTAATCTGGCGCCGCCCGGCACGCCGCATCCCGATCTGCCGCCCCGCTTCCGGCACTGGTTGGGTACCGATGCGCAAGGCCGCGACGTAGCCGCCGGCATGATTGCCGGCGCGCGCATTGCCCTGTTCACCGGCGCCTTGGCAACCCTGGCTGCTTTCGGTTTGGGACTGTTACTGGGCGGCATCGCCGGATATTTCGGCGACAGCCGGCTGAAAATGCGGCGCGGCGTCCTGGCAGGCAGCCTCCTGGGCCTGGCAATCGGCGCCGTCTGGAGCTGGATTTTACCACAAACCGGCTGGCCGGCGCCCTACGCCCTGCTGCCGGCCGTCGTCGGCGCCTGGACGGGCCGATTTGTTGCCTTACTGTGCGCGCGCCGCGGCTTCGGGAACAAGGTAGTCGGACTGCCCGCCGATTTGCTGATCATGCGCGCGGCGGAAATTTTTAACGCCGTTCCCCGGCTTATCCTGATCGTAGCACTGGCAGCCATGAGCGCACGGCAGTCCACCTGGCTGATGATCGGGCTGATCGGATTGTTTAGTTGGCCCGACGTGGCGCAGTTCATCCGCGCGGAGATGCTGCGCATTCGGGAGATGGAGTACATCGCCGCCGCCCGCGGTATGGATTTGTCGGAATTGCGGGTGCTTTGGCGACACGCCCTGCCCAACGCCCTGAGGCCGGCGCTGGTGGTCTGTGCTTTCGGCGTGGGGAATGCGATCTTGCTGGAGGCGTCTTTGTCGTTCCTTGGTTTTGGCGGACAGGATTTTCAGGGTATTTCCTGGGGAAGCCTGCTGCAAAATGTCGTGCAACACCGACAGGCCTGGTGGTTGGCCGTGCCGCCCGGACTGGCCATCGGGCTCACGATTTATATGCTCAACCGAATCGGCGATTCCAAAAGCAGCGGATATTGAACCCTTGCGCTTTTTTTTTGTTGGAGAATTGCTTTTGCCTGCCGGAGGATTGAATCATCGAACCGGCGCTTTTTATCCAAGTTTTCCAATCACTTTCTGAATGCGGCGCGATTATCTTCTGATTGCCGGGTTAGCCCTGTTGTTTTTCCTGCCCTTTCTTGGCAGCGCCCATTTATTTGACTGGGACGAGATCAACTTTGCGGAGTGCGCGCGGGAGATGCTCCTGACCGGCGATTACCTCCGGCCACAAATTGATTTCGAGCCTTTTTGGGAAAAACCCCCGCTGTTTATCTGGATGCAGGCGGCTTCCATGCACCTGTTCGGCGTCACCGAGTTCGCTGCGCGATTCCCGAATGCGCTGTGCGGCTTGCTCACGCTGCTCACGGTTTTTCATATCGGGCGCAGGCTGCACGACCGGATGTTCGGCTGGCTATGGGCGTTGGCCTGGCTGGGCAGCATATTGCCGCATCTTTATTTCAGAAGCGGCATTATTGATCCTTGGTTTAACCTGCTGATTTTTCTCGGTATTTATGGTTTCATCGCATTTAGATGGCAATTTTTTACCCATAAAAACGCGCAGGGCCTCTGGGAAAGATACCGGTATCTGATCCTCGGCGGTATTGCCTTGGGGCTGGCCATTTTGGCGAAAGGCCCGACCGCGTACCTGATCGCTTTCCTGGTGTTGTTTTTATATTTTGCGCGCTACAAGTTCCGAAATCCGGGTTTTCTGCGCCATTTCATCATATTTTCAGTGGCTGCCGCCTCGGTATCGCTGCTTTGGTTCGGTTTGGAAACCGCGCTACACGGACCGTGGTTTGTTCAAACTTTCATAGAGTACCAAATCCGGCTTCTCACCACCCAGGACAGCGGGCACGGCGGTTTTTGGGGCTACCACGCTATTGTCCTGCTGCTCGGATGCTTTCCGGTGTCCGTGCTGGCGCTGCCAAACCTTTGGGGCGACCGCCAGCCGGAGGACGAGGTGATGGAATCGGAGACGCTGGACGCCTGCAAGCGCGCGGATTTTGCTGCCTGGATGCAGATTCTGTTTTGGGTTGTCCTGATCCTGTTTAGCCTGGTGCGCACCAAAATCGTGCACTATTCTTCGATGGCCTATTTTCCCATTACTTATTTGGGGGCCCTGACGGTTTGGCGCATGATCCACTGGAACGTCAAACCTTCCGTTACTACCTGGCTGATGCCGACCCTTGGGCTGGCGATTGGTTTACCGCTGATGGCCTTGCCGGTAATCGGGCAACATACAGAATGGATCAAACCCTTGTTCCAAAACGATCCTTTTGCCTTGGGCAACCTGGAGGCCGAGGTGAACTGGTACTGGTTCCACGCGCTGCCGGGCGCCATCCTGGCGGCGTCCAGTGTAGTGGCCTGGTACTATTGGCGGCGCTTCCAGGGCTGGCGATCCGCCGAAGTGCTATTCAGCGGCGGCGCGATTTTCGCCGCACTCACCCTCCTGATGGTGGCGCGCAATATCGAAGGGTATTCCCAGCGGGCGGCCATTGAGTTTTACGAAAGCAAAGCGGGCGAAAATTGCTATGTGAAACCGGTGGGCTTCAAAAGTTATGCGCATTTGTTTTACACCCAAAAACAGCCGGTTCCGGGCGATACCACGGTGGACGACTACCCCACCCTTTCCCGCGGCAATCCGGGAAAAAAGGTGTATTTTGTAGCGAAAGTGACGAATTTTCAGGACTTACCCGAACTGCCCGACGTGCGCGAATTATACCGGAAAAACGGGTTTGTGTTTTTTGAGCGGGCTGTGAAGTAATTCTATCCTCGGAATAGCAACGATGAATCGCCGTAGCTCAGAAACCGGTAATCGCGCGCCAAAGCTTCCCGGTAGATTTCTTTCCACGCATCGCCGCCGGTAAACGCCGAAATCAGCAGCAACAGGGTGCTGCAGGGCTGGTGAAAATTGGTAATCAGCGCATCCACGACCCGAAACTGGTAGCCGGGAAAAATGTAAATTTCGGTGCTGCCCCAAAGTTCCTCCAAATTTCGCGCCGCCATCGCATCCAGCACCGCCTTCGCCGCCGTGCGCAGATCCGGCAAGGAGGCGCCCGCGTACGAATACGGCGCCAGTTTTTCTATGCGGAAGTCGGCGTCCGGATTTTCCAGCAACTGCACGCCATACCAATAAATACTTTCGAGGGTACGCATGGAAGTCGTGCCCACGGCGACAACCGACCGGCCGGCCATCAGCGCCTCCAGGTTGCTCCGGCGCACCACCACCTGCTCGGCGTGCATGTCGTGCTCCACGGCATTTTGCGCTTTCACGGGCCGGAAAGTGCCTGCGGAGACATGCAGCGTGAGTTCCTCCATCCGAATTCCCTGTTGTTGCAGGCGTTCCAGCACCGCCGGGGTGAAGTGCAGTCCGGCGGTCGGCGCAGCCACGGCGCCTTCGCGTTTGCCGTACACCGTTTGATACGTTGTTTTATCACTTTCCTCTGCGGCGCGGTTGAGATACGGCGGAATGGGCGCTTCCCCGCTGGCTTCCGCCAATTTTGCGAACGGCAGTTCCGGCTTATCCCAGGAAAATCGCACCCATTGCGCCGCGCGATCCGCCAGCGTGGCCGTCAGCGTCACCGGCTCGCCGTCCACTTCCACTACCCGCTGAAGCGCGACGCCTTCCGGCCAACGCTTGAGGTTGCCGATCGTGCAGGCCCAGACCAGTCCAGGCCCACTGCGCATCGCGAGGTCCACCACCGGCGGTTCGGCCGGACTGAGCAGAAACACCTCGATCAGGCCGCCGGTCTCTTTGCGGAAATACATCCGTGCCGGAATCACCTTGGTATTGTTGAAGAACATCAATTCCGAGCCGGAAAGCCACTCTGGAAGCTGGCGGAAGACGCTGTGGTCAAACGCCCCGTTTTTCCAAACCAGTAATTTGGACGCGTCCCGCTCCGTGAGCGGATACCGGGCGATGCGTTCCTCCGGCAAGGGGTAATCGTAGTCGTTTATGTTGATGGTGTAAGACATGGCAGGTTCAAGCGCTATACGGCCGCAAAGGTACAACTTTGGCGGAAACGCCGCGCCCCAAAACGAAACAGGCGCCTCGCAAAGCGCGAGACGCCTGATTACCGTTTTTTGCACTTGCGTCACAGCCGGGAGGCCCATGCCGCGTAGATGCTGTTTTCATCAGATAGATTCGAAGCGCAGCGGCGTCATCATTTGGGCAGGAGGCGATAGTTTCACAAGTCTTGAAACGATCCGGGGTGGTTTGAAGATACCGAATCGGTTGTCTACTGTGGCAAGTGCGGTTCAAAGTTATTTTTCCTTGTACGAGCACCTGCCAAAAATTTAGTAGTTGGTAGGTTTGAGTTAGTAGTTGGTAAAAATGGACTCCGCGCGAGGCTGTTCAGGCTGTTTTTCAGCTGCGTAAGGCCATTCCCGGGAGACGATCTTACTGTTTGTTTCCGCCGATAAAAGCGACCACGCCCAAAGTAAGACCTAACCGATCATTACGGTTTGTGGCGCTTTCATATTTAAAAACATCGTACCCTATAATGGCCTCAAGTGCCACACGCTCATTGAAGAAAAAATCAGCGCCCACGCCCAAGCCGTACCCAATGCCCGGCTCCGCGTCCAGCCCTTCCACCTTGATCGTGGACCAGTTGAATTTCGCCTGTCCAAACGGCTGAATAGTACCGCCTCCGATAAGGTAATAGCGCATCAACGGCTGTACACCCCAAGCAGTAAGGGTTACATCATCGTTAGACATGGACAAAAACTCAAGTTGCCCGCCTACTGCAAGACGATCCACTACGAAATACGCGGCACTGGGCGCCAAACTGATCATGGTCACGGCATCTTCCTCGCCCTCTAATTCCATGGAAAACCCGGCAGTACCGCCAATAAGCATGTTGCCTTTCGAGGTTTGGCTCCATGCGGCAGCTGTAAAGAGCAGGAAAAGAACGGGTAATGCAAAATACTTTTTCATAACTAAAAAATTTTGTTGGTTGATTTAATACGCAAAGATTCAGAAACCGCAGATCGCCAGGCAATGACCTAGATCAGAAAAAGCACTGATACGCACCCGCACCCGGCAAACTATTGGGTAATCCCCGCAAATGCCCTAATATTGCCCTGTCTTCCACGCAATCAATTTTTGCCGCATGCCCACTTTTCACCACGTCCCGTATCGCTGGCAATTGGAAATCTCCAATCCGCAATCCGACGATGTTGCCCTCTTGCTCTACCGATCCAATCTACTGGGCGCCGACCTTCGAATCACGAACTACGGCGGCGGTAACACCTCCTGCAAAACGCTGGAAACCGACCCGATCACCGGCGAACCTGTGGACGTACTCTGGATCAAAGGCTCTGGAGGCGATCTTGGCACGCTGCGCCGGGACGGACTGGCCGGACTTTACCTGCAGCGCCTGCTCAACCTGGAGCGCATATACCCCGGCCGCGCGCAGGAAGACCGAATGCCGCCGCTGTTCAATCACTGCCTGTTCGATCTCAACTCCCGCGCCCCCTCCATTGACACCCCGCTGCACGCTTTTCTCCCTTTTAAACACATTGACCACTTGCATCCCGATGCTGCCATCGCCATCGCCGCCTCGAAAGACGGAAAACAAATCACGGCGGATCTGTTCGGCGGCGCACTCGGTTGGGTGGACTGGCAGCGTCCGGGCTTTGATCTCGGCCTGCAACTCCGCGCCTGCCTGCTGGAGCACCCCGGTATTCGCGGCATTATGCTCGGCGGGCACGGCCTGTTTACCTGGGGCGATACAGCCTATACCTGCTATCTGAACAGCCTGGAAACCATTGAGCAATGCGCGGATTATATTGAGAAAATGGCTGGAAAAACCCGGCCGGTTTTCGGCGGACTCAAATTACCCGATCTGTCAGAACCAGAACGCAAACAACAAGCTGGTGCTCTGGCGCCCATCCTGCGCGGCCTTTGCTCCGCCGATCAGGCTTTTATGGTCGGCCACTTCACAGACGATCCGCGCGTGCTGGCCTTTGCCGGCAGCCGCGACCTGGATCGCCTCGCACCTATGGGAACCAGCTGCCCCGATCACTTCCTGCGCACCAAAATCAGTCCGCTCGTTGTACGCCTCCCACCCGATGCGGACCTGCAGGACGCCGCGGCCGTCCGCGAACAACTCAGCCCGCAATTCGAAGCCTACCGGCAGTTGTATGCCGACTACTACAACGCCTGCAAGCGCCCTGATTCCCCGCCGATGCGCGACCCCAACCCGGTCGTGCTGCTCTACCCCGGCGTCGGCATGTTCACTTTTGCAAAAGACAAAACGACCGCGCGCATTGCCGCCGAATTTTACCTCAACGCCATCAACGTCATGCGCGGCGCGGAAGCAATTTCTTCCTATACTGCCCTGCCCCGACAGGAGGCGTTCGATATCGAATACTGGTTGCTGGAGGAAGCCAAACTGCAACGATTGCCCAAACCTAAAGCCTTGCACGGCCGGGTGGCCCTCGTCACCGGCAGCGCAGGCGGTATCGGCCGCGCCGTGGCGGAAAAATTTCTGGAGGCGGGCGCCTGCGTCGTGATCAGCGACAACGATCCGAACCGGCTCGACCGGGCGATGGCTGAACTCCAGCCAAGTTGGAGCGCCGACCGCCTGCTGGCGCTTCCGCTGGATGTCACCGACGCCAAAGCCGTACAAAAAGCAGTCCACGCCGTTTGTTTGGCTTTTGGCGGATTGGACATTGCGGTCAACTCAGCCGGCCTGTCCATCTCCAAGCCGCTGGAAGCGCATACGGAACAGGACTGGGATCTGTTGTACAACGTACTGGTAAAAGGACAATTTCTAATCACGCAGGCCGCCGCCGCGGTGATGCGCCGCCAAGATTGCGGGGGCGACATCCTTAACATCGTCTCCAAAAACGCCCTCGTCGCCGGCCCGAATAACGCTGCGTACGGCGCAGCAAAAGCCGCCCAACTGCACCTCAGCCGCCTGAATGCCGCCGAACTCGGAGCTGATAAAATTCGCGTCAATACGATCAACCCCGACGCCGTAATCCTCGGCTCCAAAATCTGGGAAGGCGCCTGGGCGGAGGGCCGCGCCAAAGCCTACGGTATTAGCGTAGAGGAGCTGCCCGCTTATTACGCCAAACGCAATCTGCTCCAGGCTGCCATCCATCCGGAAGACATCGCAAACGCCTGCCTCGCCTTCGTCGGCGGATTGTTGTCCAAATCCACCGGCAATGTCCTGAATGTGGACGGCGGCGTGGCAGCCGCGTTTGTCCGTTAGTTTATTTTCGACCTCGTTACCCGTAAATGTTGTTTTGCCATGCGACACGCCTTTAAAATGCAGCTTCACCCCGGCCAAAGTGCCGAGTACCAACGCCGGCACGACGCCATCTGGCCCGAACTCTCCGCCCTGCTCCGGGCAGCGGGCATTTCCAATTATTCCATTTTTCTGGATGCAGAAAGCCACGCCTTATTGGGCGTGTTGGATATCGCCGATCCCGCCGCACTGGATCAGCTGCCCGCGGAGGCCGTCATGCAGCGCTGGTGGGCCTATATGGCGGATATTATGGAGACACACCCGGATAACCGCCCGATCAGCGTGCCGCTGCAGGAAGTTTTTCACCTGCCTTAGCGCTTGTTCAAACTTTGATTTCTGGGCTACAACTGCCAAATTTTATTTTTATCTGCGTTAAATTTTTCGCCGAATTACCCGTATTCGACTGCAAAATTTGCCTTGTTAAAAATAAAATTATTGCAGTTTCGCCTCAGAATCAAAATTTGAACAAGCGCTTGTTTACCTCTGCACTACTTGATTATTCAAAAACATTCCGAATGCGCATCACAACTCAACAGCTGCACGATCACAATGCCGCGCGCATGGCAGCGCATCAGCGCCGCTGGGAAAACCTGGCCGCCGAGCTCCCCGACCCGGCGGCGCTCCTCGAAAGCCTCCAAGCCTTCCAAATTGCCATTCCGTCCTGGGCCTTGGGTACGGGCGGCACGCGGTTCGGACGCTTCCCGGGCGGCGGAGAGCCCCGTAGCCTGGAGGAAAAAATCGAGGATGTCGGCCTGCTTCATGCACTCAACCGGGCAGGCGGCGCTATTTCTTTGCACATCCCCTGGGATATCCCGCAGGATACCGCCGCGATCCGCGCGCTGGCCACCGAATTGGGCCTCCGCTTCGACGCCGTCAATTCCAACACCTTCCAGGACCAACCCGACCAGCCGCACAGCTACAAATTCGGCTCCCTGCAACACACCGACGCCGCCGTGCGCCGGCAGGCAATCGAACACAACCTCGACGTCATTCGCCACGGCATCGCCCTGGGCTCCGATTCCATCACCGTGTGGCTGTCCGACGGTTCCTCGTTCCCCGGTCAACTCAATTTCCGGGAGGCGTTCCAACGCACGCTGGAAAGTTTGCAGGAAATCTATGCCGCCCTGCCGCCGCACTGGAAAATGTATGTCGAGTACAAAGCCTGCGAACCCAATTTCTACTCCATGACCGTAGGCGATTGGGGCCAATCGCTGCTCTATGCCCAAAAACTCGGCCCAAAAGCCTTCGCCCTGGTAGATCTCGGCCACCACCTGCCCAACGCCAATATAGAACAGATTGTCGCCCTGCTGCTCATGGAAACCAAACTGGGCGGATTCCATTTCAACGATTCCAAATACGGCGACGATGACCTCACGGTGGGCAGCATCAACCCGTACCAACTCTTCCTGATCTTCCAGGAACTCGTGGAGGGCATGAACGCGCGCGAAATGCGCCACGCCAGCGACCTCGCCTGGATGATTGACGCCTCCCACAATGTCAAAGACCCGCTGGAAGACTTGCTGCAATCTGTAGAGGCCATCCAACTGGCCTACGCGCAAGCCCTGTTGGTAGATCAGGAGGCCCTGAAGGCGGCCCGCCAGCACAACGACGCCACGCTGGCACAAGAGATCCTGCAACGCGCCTTCCGCACAGACACACGCCCCCTGGTGGCCGAGGCCCGGCGACTGAACGGCGGCGCACTGGAGCCGCTCGCGCTGTTTCGCCAACTGCATATTCGGAAAAATCTGATCGCTGCACGCGGCGCGCAGGCTATCGCTACCGGATTATGAAAAAGACGCCCGTCATCGCTGTTTTTGACATCGGAAAAACCCATAAAAAACTCCTCTGCTTCGATCCTGACTATCAGGTAGTCTGGAGCCGCACGGCAACGCTGCCGGAAACGCTGGATGAGGACGACTTCCCCTGCGAGGATATCCGGGCGCTGACCAACTGGATCCTGGAGCGCTTCCGCGAATTGCTTTCCGTACCGGAATTGCAGGTACAAGCCGTAAATGCCAGCGCTTACGGCGCCAGCTGGGTTTTTTTGGATGAAAACCGCGAAATCGTAGCGCCGCTCTATAACTACCTAAAACCTTTCCCACCGGCACTGCAGGCGCATTTTTTCGCGCAATACGGCGACCCCTCCGCGCTTTCCCGCCAGACCGCCTCGCCCCTGCTCGGCAGCCTCAACAGCGGCCTGCAACTGTACCGGCGCCGACACGAGGCCCCCGAACTGTTCGCGCGCATCCGTTACGCACTGCACCTTCCGCAATTCATCCTATTGCTCCTTTCCGGCCGCTTAGGTACCGACCGCACCAGCATAGGCTGCCATACGATGCTCTGGGATTTTGAACGACAAGGGTATGCCGCGTGGGTGGAGCAGGAGAATCTTACGCGCTTGTTCCCGCCCCTCGAAAGCGCCGAATCGGCATTTTTAACCCATTTCGACGATCACACATTCCTGATTGGCGCCGGGCTGCACGACAGCAGTGCGGCCCTGATTCCCTATCTGCTTGCAGAAGAAGAGCCTTTTATCCTGCTCTCCACCGGAACCTGGAATATCGCCCTGAATCCCTTTAACAAACTGCCGCTCCGCCAGGAAGAACTCGAGCAGGACTGCCTCTGCTACCTCCGAGCAGACGGTAGTCCGGTAAAAGCCGCCCGCCTTTTTGCCGGACACGCCCACGAACAGGCGGTGGGCCAAATGGCCGATTACTTCGGGACAGATCGCGCTTTTTATCAAAAAATTGCGTTCCGGCCCGAACTAATCCCCGCCGATAACCCGCCCTTCCGGGCCGCCGATTATCCGGACGCCGAGCGCGCCTACCACGCGTTCATGGCTGCACTCGTGGAGCAACAAGTGCAGCAAATCGAGTATGTGCGCACCGAAGACACCCGGCGCCTTTTTGTGGACGGCGGTTTCAGCCAAAACGCACTTTTTATGCGCCTGCTGGCCAATGCCTACCCCTATTTGGAAGTCAGCGCCGCAGCGGTCGGACAAGCGTCCGCCCTCGGCGCCGCCCTCGTCCTGCACCGCCACTGGAATGACCAGCCCCTGCCGAATCATCTCCTCAACCGCATCCGCTACAACCCTATTGGATAATGGACGTCGCACTTTTCGTACCCTGCTATATCAATCAGTTTTACCCGCAGGTGGCCATCGCTACGCTGGAATTATTGGAAAAAACGGGCTGCCGGGTACATTTCCCACTGGGACAAACCTGCTGCGGCCAACCCCTGGCCAACGCCGGTTTTGCGAAAAACGGCCACGAATGCCTGGTGCAAATGGAAGCACTTTTTGCGCCGTACGATTGGGTGGTCGCGCCCGCTGCCAGTTGCGTATTGCACACGAAAGAACACGCGCCGGCATTCCAGGGAAGACTATTTGAACTCTGCGAATTCCTCACCGACGTGCTGAAAATCCAGTCGCTGGACGCGCGTTTCCCATACCGGGTAGCACTGCATACCAGCTGCCACGGCCTGCGCGGGCTCCGGCTGGCCGGCATGAGCGAGCGCGTAGAAACGCCCTTTTCCAAACCGGCTTTCCTGCTTAACCTGGTACGCGATCTCCAACTGGTCGGACTCCAACGCCCCGATGAATGTTGCGGCTTCGGCGGAACCTTCAGCGTCACCGAAGAGGCCGTTTCCGCCAAGATGGGCCTCGACCGCCTGGCCGATTTTCACCGCAGCGGCGCCGAAGTGATCGCCGGTACCGATATATCCTGCCTAATGCACCTCAGCGCCCTGCGCCACCCAAATAACCCGCACCACCCTGACCCGCACCCGCCTGTGCCACCGCAGTTTCTTCATATTGCGGAAATTCTAAACCAATGAATGGAATTGGGGAATGCGGATTTCGGATTGGGGATTTTTACGATTTCGATTATTCCCGCCCCTATCCGCAAAAAAAACCGCTTTTGTGAAAAACCCCGCGCAGTTACATCTAGCATCCTGTAACCCCCTGATTTATCGGGGGGGTAACGAGATCCCCAATTCATCTCCAATGCTCACCTGATCCCCGCCGCCCATCCAAACCACATTTTGCCCAAACAGCACTTTATTCGCCCGGTTTCGGTATTGCGCGAGGGTGCGCAGCGGCTCGGCGCCGCGCAGGCCCGTATGTTGATCCGTCGTGGTGACGATACAGCGGGCGCAGGGCTTCACGCCGCGAAAAAGCGCGTTGCCGATCCGAAAATCCGACCAAGCGTCCTCTTCATGGGGCGCGCCGCCGGTAAAAACGAAGGTGGGTCGGAAGCGATCCATCGGAACCGGCGTTTCGAGGCGGGCGTTCAGGTCGTCGAGCGCGGATTGTCCGATCAGGAGATAGGGAAAACCATCGGCAAAGCTGACGTACTGGCCTTTGGGCGCATAGCGGCCATCGGCCCGTCGCCGGGTAGTGTCGGGCATCCGCGTGAGCCGGACGGGCATGCCCAGCTGGTCGGAAAACCACTCGTTGACCACGCGCGGGTATTCCAGCGCGCCGCATTTGTCCGACCAGACCTGCACCCGGGTTTTGGGCAAGTCCGATTCCTCCAGCGGGATTTCAAGGAAATCTTCCGGGTTGTTTTTTACATAGATGCGCAACTGCGCGCCGACGAGGGTCGTGCCCAGCCGGGTCATAGCCGGAATTTCGCGCTGCGAGACGAAACGGCCGGCAGCGTCCACGAGCATCCAGCGGCGGTCGAAACGCAGGCCGCGGATTTCCAGTGTGGCCTCCCGCAGCGCAATCCCGCCGAGGGATTTTACGGGGTAAATATAAATTTCAGAAAGTGTGCGCATAATTGATCCTTTTTGCGTAGTTTTGTAGGGGATGTTAAAAAATAGTTCAAATAATACCGCTGCCACTGACTCCGGGGCAAAAAAACGCCGGCGCGCTGCAATTCCCGGGTATCTTGTGAAAGAGGTGCTCGACGGAATTCCTGTGTATTACAAGGGCTATCGCGACGTGATGCGTAAAGCCAAAACCCCCGAAGAAATTACGGCCGATGGATTATTGCAGGCAACGATTAAATTTTGGCTGACCATGCTGTTGGGCAAGCGCCTCGATCTACGCCATTACTGGATTGTTTCCGGCGAAGTCGGTATGCACATTTCTCATACGAGCATGTCTAAAATTATATTTCTCGCTAATATGAAAGTCTTTTTCAGCCATACTTCGTTCCTTTTTTTCGCCGTAATTAGTCCCATTACGACTGCAAAAAGCGCCTTGTCTGGCTAAAAAATCCTT